>JABFST010000220.1 GCA_013140465.1 Methylococcaceae bacterium | reverse complement strand
GCTGAGCGGAGTCGAAGCCGGTTTGTTCGCTTCGACTCCGCTCAGCGAACGGCTGGTTTGTTCGCTTCGACTCCGCTCAGCGAACGGCTGGTTTGTTCGCTTCGACTCCGCTCAGCGAACGGCTGGTTTGTTCGCTTCGACTCCGCTCAGCGAACGGCTGTTGTGTCCGCTTCGACTTCGCTCAGCGAACGGCTGAATAGTTACCTTATTTCTATGCCACGCTGAAACATAGGTTTTAGGGCGTGATTTCTAAATTGAGGTTCATCTTTTAAGCCAGGTAAAGGTTTAAGCATTCAGGCTTTTTATAGCCTAAGGTGTGGTCGTAATCGTCAGGGTGCGCCACGATAAACCAGTCTTCGCCTTTGCTTAAGCGGCCTTTTTTGTAGGGCTGCACGGGCAACAGGCCATCCCACACCACATCATCTTGTTGCGGGCGGTATAGGCTGATGCTTAAGCCGCGTGCTTGTTTTATCCAATCAGCGGTTAAGCCTTTATCATCCGCTAGTGTTGTCAAGGTTTCAAATAGTACCGTGTCATAGGGTACGACGATGTTAATCATGTCGTTTTTAATAAGCCTAAAGTGTTGGGCAACGTTGGGGAAACTCAGGTCTTTAATGGCTTGGTAAAGGTTTTTGGCTTGTTGTTCTGGGGCGGCTACGGTGTACAGCCTTTGGTAGTAGGCTTGTATGATGTCGGGGTTGTAGAGGTCAAAGTGTTCGCCATATTCGGTCTTTAGGCTGTGGGTGACAGCTGCCGCCTGTTGGTAGCCGCCATCGGGGTATAGCCGTCCTTCTGCTTCTGGCGTAAAAATATAGGTTTGGCCTACGGTTAATTTGCCTTCCCGATTACACCGCCCTGCGGCTTGGATGATGGCATCTAAGGGTGCAAACGCCCGATAGACCACTGGAAAATCGACATCTACCCCGGCTTCTATACATTGGGTGGCAATGAGCCGACACGGCAAGCCTGCGTTTAAGCGTTGCCGAACTGCTGCCAATACGGCTTGTCGGTGCAGCGGGCAGAGGTTGGTGGACAAATGGAACAGGTCTTCTGTATCTGCCAGTGCTTGCCATAGGTCTTGGGCGTGGCGTTTTAAATTGACGATACAGAGTACTTGCGGATATTCGCGTAATTGCCCCGCTAGGTCTTGCCAACTTATTGTGCTATCTAACCAGCTATAGTTTACGCGCCGTAATTGCGCCATCATCGCGGCTGGGTCGGCGACGATTTCTTGGGGTTGCCAGCCTTGCGTGCAGTGTTTTATCACGTCGGGATGCAAATGGTTAAAGGCGGGTTGGGTGGCGGTGGCAAACACTATGCTGCTGTGCCAATGGCTGGCGATATGGGAAACGGCTGCCAAGCTGGGTATGGCTAAGGCGGTCGGTAAGGTTTGTACTTCATCAAATAGGATGACTGCATCGGCGATGCGGTGCAGTTTTCGGCAACTGGACGGGCGGTTGGAAAACAGGGATTCTAAAAACTGTACGCTGGTGGTGAGGATAAGCGGTGCGTCCCAGTTTTCTGACAACAAGCGTTGCCGTTTGATTTGTTGTTCTTGATCTGCCCCGCCTTCGGCATCGCTGGTGATGCTTTCTGCGCCTAAGCCCGCCATGCTGTGGTGTTCTAAAATAAAATCTTCGCCTAAGTCTTGAAAAATGTCGCGGTAGGTTTGGGCGGTTTGTTCAATGATGCTGAGGTGGGGTACGACCAAGATGATGCGCTGCATGTTGTTTTCTAGGGCATGTTGCAGGGCAAAGCTGAGCATACTTAAGGTTTTGCCGCTGCCCGTCGGTGCGGTGAGGGTGTATGTGCCAGGTTGTTGTCGGGCTTGTTGTAAGCAATCTTGCAGTAGCGTTTGCCGGATGTTGTTAAGCGGTGTGGTGGGGCTGGCGGTTTGTGCTTTTTGGGCGATATGGTGGCTGAGTGTGGTTAAGGCGCGTTCAGCCAAGTTGTTTTCATTGAGTTTTAAGCCAGCTTTGCGGGGGCGTTTGCCGTGTTCGTCGCCATTAAAATGCGCTTCGGTATCAACAAAGTCGGCATCGACGAGGGCGGAAAACAGGCGGCGCACATCTAGCATGGTGTCGATACGCGCTTGCGATTCGCCCGGCAAGCTTGTAAAGAGGCGGGTTTGTGGCTGGGCTACGGTTAAACCATCGGCTAGTAATCGGCTTTCTAAGAGGGTGATGTCGGTTTCACTGAGGGTCAGTTGCTGCGGATGGTTGAGGGCCAGTTGTTTGGGGTCGAGTTTGCGTAAGTCGTCTTTTTGTAAGCTTTGCAAACCGATATGGTGGCCTTGGATAGCCAGCGCTGCGGCAATGGCTTTGCACTTTGTAATGGCTAAGTAGGCACCTTGTGACCAGTGGTCTAAGCCCTGGTCTTGGCCTTGTAATCGGTTTTGAAAGCGGTCGCCGTATTTGCCCAGATCGTGTAATAAACCTGCTAGCTTTGCTTCTTCTTGGCCTTGCCAGCCGTCCAGATACTGGTGCGTCAATTCCGCTACTGCCGTTAAATGGTGTTTTAGCAAATGCCATTGTTTGTGGGTGTTACCGCTGTGGGCGTAATAGCGTGTCATATAAGTTACCGATTGATTATGGGTTGCTGGTCTAGTCGTTACTAGACCATAAAATCAGCACGACTATAAGTGAACTATGCACTAGGCTTGTGGATGAAAATAGCGTAGGGCAGGGTGGTTTAAGGCTGGGGTGTCTGCGTTTGCCCTTACTAAACGTGTGGCTAAGTGCTGTGGCAAAACATGCAATATTACCTAGCTGGTTTTTTAAGCCTTTCATATCTGGGCATTTTTAGATGTGGTGCGGGTTAGGGTGAATAAAGTTGTAAGGGTTGCTAAACAGTCGGCTTTATAATCAAAGTTCGCATTGTCTCTTAATTAAAAGGTTAAAAATGACTAACTTACCTGCTTACGAAGAACTGCATATCATTTCGGATTTACATATTGGCGGGGTGCCGGGATTTCAGATTTTTAAGGAAACCCAACGGCTTGCCAACTATATATTAAAGGTGAAAGACCTACGGCCTGACGGGCGGGTGGCGTTGATCCTTAATGGCGATGTTATTGATACGTTGGCGGAAGATTCGGGCGGCTATGTTGCCACTGATAAAGCCGTCGCCTTGGTGGAGCGCATACTCTATGACGAGAGTTTTGCCTGTGTGTGGCAAGCCTTGGCGGAATTTGTCAAAACGCCTAACCGTACTTTGGTGATTTTAATTGGCAACCATGACATAGAGCTGGCGTTTCCGCTGGTGCAATGGACGTTGCTCAAGTATTTGGCGGGTGACGATTTGCTGGCAAAAGCGCGGATTGAGTTTTCTGTGGCAGGGGCTGGTTATCCGTGTACGGTGGGCAAGGCTAGCGTGTTTTGTACGCATGGCAATGAGGTTGATCCGTGGAATTTTGTGCGTTACGAGGAACTCTCCAAAGCCGCCCGCCGCCTGAATGCCAATCGGCCTATTCCGGCTTCTGATTGGTTGCCGAATGCCGGCACGAAAATGGTCAAGGATGTGATGAACTCTATCAAACGCCGTTATGCGTGGATTGATTTGCTTAAACCCGAAACCAGTGCCGCAGTGGGTGTGCTGTTGGCTTTAGATCCTAGCCAATTAGGCAAAATTAAAAACGTGTTGCCTATCGTCGGGCAGCAACTGATTGAAAAAGGCCAAGTTGACCAGCGTTTGTCGGCTGATGCTTATGTTGCTCCTGCGCTGGCGGCTACGGCTCAAGAACCTAAGTTAGACCAAATGCTAGGGGCTAATTTATTACAAGAACTTAAGCCTAAGGACACGCAAAAATCGATAGACGATATGCTGTTGGCGGCGGAAAAACCCCATACTCCTGTGGCTGGGCAAGATCAAGGCACTTTAGGGGTTGGGCAATTGTTGATCGACAAGCTTAAAGGAGTTAGCCCAGCGGAATCCTTACGCCGCGCCTTGCAGGATTGGTTAAAAGACGATAAGACCTTTGATATTGCCGATAAGGACGAAACTTATACGGCGATTACGGCATCGGTGGGTGATGACATCGACTTTATAGTCACAGGCCATACCCATCTGGAACGCGCGATTGAGCGGGGCGGCAACCGCTATTATTTTAATTGCGGCACTTGGATACGCTTGTTGCGTTGCACCGATGCCTTACTTAAAGACGAAGCCAGTTTTAAGCCGATTTATGACATTCTAAAAGAAGGCAAAATGAGTGACATAGACCAATCGAAAGGCTTTGTGTTGGACCAAACCAGTGCTGTGTGCATTAAGGTGGGTGATAACGGCGAGGTGACAGGGGCGTTGCTGCATGTTACAGGCGATAAAGCTGACTTGATTCCACAACAAACCTTCACAAGGATTTAAGATGCCGCTTATCAGTAATGTCAAATTAGAACTGCTGCGTTCAGGCCCAGCCCATAACCAGCTGTTATCACCGCTGACCCCTTATATTGCCTTATGCGGTGCGGATGGCCCCGTTACCTTAAACCTGCCGTTTGAGCATCGCCAATTGTTGAACAGATTGGCGCGTTTACGCTACGACATTAAAGGCACGCCTGTCGCCGCAGAGCAACGCGAAAGCGAAGTGCGCGACATAGGCGAAACCTTAGGGCGGGTATTGGGCAACGTACCAACCTTGATTTCCGAATTGGCGCAAGCGAGTGGCGGCGGGCGTTTGATCCATCTGCGGTTATCGGTGTCGGCCTTAGAGCTGGGTATGGTGCCGTTTGAGTTTGCTATTGGTGCGGATGGTTTTCCGGCGTCGGGATCGCCGTTGTTCATCCAATCGCAAGTCCCGATTACGCTGACCCGCGAAGTGCGGCGCGGGCAAAAGCTAGACCTCAATTGGAACCGTGCGCCCAAAATTTTGTTTGCTTTTGCTTGTCCTGAGGGTTTGCCCGCCGTGCCCGCAGCCGAGCATTTGCGGGCCTTGCGGCAAGCTATAGATCCGTGGGTGAAATGGCGTGGCAATGAAACCGAACAGCAACGGTTGGCAGAAGTTAAAAAATTGCTGACGGTATTGCCCGATGCCAGCCTAAAAGCCATTAGTGCCGCTTGTGACTTGCAAGAATACACCCATGTGCATATTTTGGCGCACGGCGCACAATACGAGCAAGCGGGTAATAAGCATTATGGCGTCGCGTTGTGCAACGAGGACGGGGAAAGTGGCATGGATATTATCGATGGCGAACGCTTGGCGATTGCCTTAACCGCCAACGATGCGTCTGGCTGCATACGCCACCGCCCAACGCTTGTGAGCTTGGCGACCTGCGATTCGGGCGCGACCGAAAACGTTATCGCACCTGGCGGCAGTATTGCCCAAGGGCTTAATGCGGGCGGTATTCCGTGGGTGATTGCTTCGCAGTTTCCGCTGTGGATGCGGGCTTCTACGCTGGCGGTAGAAGAGTTGTATCATGGCTTGTTGCAAGGTGACGATCCGCGCTGGGTGCTCTTTAATCTACGGCAAAAACTTTATGCCCATAGCAAGGGCACGCATGATTGGGCCAGCATTGTGGCCTATTCGGCTTTGCCGGAAAATTTTGACCAGCAAATCAGCGATTTTCGGGATGCGCAACGGCGCGGCAAGTTGGAAGTGATGTTTGATATTGCTGATAACGTTGCCGTGTCTAAAAGCAAAGGGGAAGAAAAACCCCCGCTGCCTGAAAAATATCCGACCTTAAGCGATCTGTATGCCGCGATACGCGCCGAACATGATTTTTGGCTGGAAGAATCGAGCACTGCGCCCGCTGATAAACAAGCCGCAATCTATGCCTTATATGGTGCGGCAGAAAAGCGTATCGCCGAGTTAAGCACTGACACAGAGGCGCACCACGCGCAGGTCAGGTCGCGTAATTACTATAGACAAGCCTTGAAATTAGAACCGTCTAACCATTGGGTGATTACGCAATGGTTATTTATGTGCGCCGTATTAAAGGACAAACCGTGCGATGAACACAGAAATTTATGGGTGACGGCACGCGAGATAGCCAACATCTATCAAAATGCCAATATTGAAATGGCAGCGGCGGGCGCGTTAGCCACCTTGGCAGAGCTGGAACTGTTAAGGTGCTTATATAAACCCGTTGACAAAACTGACACCGCAACTCAAGAGACACCCGCTAAGCCTGACGATTATCCTGACGTGGTTGCCTTGTGCCAACGCCTGATTCATCTGCTTGGTACCGAAGCGTTTATGGTAAAGGCAACACAACGCCAATTCCAGCGCTACATTGATTCAGGTAAGATAGAGTGGCAAGACATAGCTAAAGCAGCTTTGAAAGTGTTTGACGAAGCCCTAGGCAACAACAAAGCTTAGCCATTGTGACTGCTTATGCGTGGCGGGATAACGACCTGCGAGGTTTATAAAACCTCGCGGGTCTGCCCTCAGCGCAAAGCTTCCGTCACCTGCGGCTCAATATGGCGGTACATCAGCTGGTGTATTTTGGGGCTGGCGGCAATCACATTGCCTGAGGCGAAGTAATGTTCATCAAAAGAAAAGTCGGTGACGACACCGCCCGCTTCCTTGACCAGTAAAATCCCGGCCGCCACATCCCATTCCATCACGCCTATCTCCCAATAACCGTCCAGACGGCCCGCAGCGACATATGCCAGATCCAGTGCTGCCGCGCCCGCACGGCGGATGCCCGCGCATTCGGTGGTCAGTGACTTAAACATGCCAACGTAGGCATCCAAGTGTTTGTCGGTTTTAAACGGGAAGCCCGTGCCCAGCAACGCGCCTTTCAGCGTGGTTTGGGTAGTCACGCGCAGGCGGCGGTTGTTGAGCATCGCGCCGCCGCCGCGTTTGGCGGTAAACAGTTCGTCACGCACTGGGTCATAGACCACGCCCACTTCCAGCCTGCCCTTGTGCTTTAGCGCGATAGAGACGCAATATTGGGGAAAGCCGTGCAAAAAATTGGTCGTGCCGTCCAGCGGGTCGATCACCCAGACAAAGTCGTTGCCGTCGTGGGCACCGCTTTCTTCGGCCAAAATGGCGTGGTCAGGAAACGCGGCGCGGATGATGCTGATGATTTCCCGTTCCGCCGCCAAGTCCACTTCGCTGGCGTAATCGTTCTTGCCTTTTTGGTCGATGTGCAAATGGCCGGCATTGTCGGCTGAGCGCAGGATCAGGTCGCCCGCACTACGCGCGGC
>JABFST010000369.1 GCA_013140465.1 Methylococcaceae bacterium | reverse complement strand
AGGACCTATTAACTGCAATGGGCATCGGTAAAGGCTGTTTTTATGCGGCGTTTGGCAGCAAGCGCGAGCTCTATTTACTCGCACTTAGGCACTATCGTGTTTCCAAGATGCTGATTAAGCAATCCAAAGTCAGGGGGTCAGACCTTACATTTTACATGCGCAAAAGTTGGTGTCAGGTCGTGGTTGCGGCTGGGCAATGTCGCAAATTCCGGAGCGGGGCGGGGTATTCACCCCGTCCATAATGTTTAAAACATGGCAAATTATGAAACAGGGTACGGCACGATGACACAAAGCAAAGCGTTTCGGACAGGATAAAAATCTCGTCCGGCGGAAGGTTGTTGGCTTAAGTTGGCGCGTATGCCCCTAACCCCTCCTTTTTAAGGAGGGGGACTGAATGTTTATGTGCAGAACGGTGTTGTTAGGGCTGTTGATGATAGGTATGGCGCGTAGAGCTGTTGCAATGCAAGGTCTCTATGTAGCCGGAATGGGTTCCGATGGCATGGTTTAAGCCACTTGCCTAGCGGTTAAAAAATCTTCTTCGGCCCAATCGCGTAGGCTAGTTTGTTCTTCGCCCGCCAAGTCACTAAACCATAGCTGCTGTTTTTGATCTTCGCTTAGTTCAGATGCGGGTAATTTAAACTGATAATGCGGTGGGCGGTTATTTTCTTCGGTGACAATCACAGGCAATAAATCGGGATACTGCTTTTTCTCTCGCGACCAATCCACAGTGCTACCCGCGCGATGTTGGGCGCGTAAGTGATGCACACGCAACACGCCATCACCTGCATAGTTTTCCCAGCAGCCCTCAAAATAAGACCATGCAGCTTGCCAGCCTTGTTCAGCACTGAGCAGTAAACCCTCTTCTACCAATTTCGCGCTGCCATTGTTCAGTGTCTTTAATTCAGCACGCGCTTTTGCTAAACCGTCCACGCCTTGCCATCGTAATAAACGGGCTTTGCCTAGCGGTATAGCGTGGCTTAAGTCGCTGCCAGTAATATCGGCTAAGTTGCGAAGGTCGCCTTCTATTGTCTCGTTGGGCAGATGTAATTTTCTAGGTGGTGTGGGTGTACCATTTTGAGCTTGGCTAAATCGCCGTTGAATTTTTCTTAACGTGTGTTGGTTTTTATCATCATCAGGCATGATGTATTCAGCCCACCGTAAAGCTGCTTCTGCTCTAGGTAAGTCATTCAAATTAACCAAAATATCCGCTAAGGCATTGGCTATAATGGGGTTGTCGTTAAAGCCCATTTGCTGTGCTTCTTGATACACGTCCACAGCTAGTTTATAACGCCCTGTCACCCGCAAACTATGACCTAATTCAGACCAAGTAACCGGATTATCAGGAAATAAACGTGTTGCTTGCCGAAACACAGTTTCGCCTAAGTCTGCCTGATCGTGCAACAACAACGCATGGCCTAATTGGGTGTGGCTGTGGGCAATATGTGGAAAACGCCGCCGGGCATTCCAATACACGGCTTCGGCACGTCGCCAATCGCCTTCTGCTTCTAAGGCGCGCGCCAATAATGACCAAGTATGGTGGTCGCTAGGTTGCCAGCGGGCGGCTTCGTGGGCCAATTCGCGTGCCCATAATGGGTCGTTTTTTAATAATTTTTCACCCGCACTACAAAATCCGCGTACTAAATAAAAACTGTCGCCGCTGTCTTGGGCATAACGGCGATGATAATCAAGTAAATCGGCTAAAGCGTGGCGCATACCTGCAAAATCCTTTTGCATCCTGAGCAGTAAAGGTGTCATGTCATCGACATGGGGTGGTTTAAGAAAACCTTTCGCTGATGTTTTGTCTTGCTTGTTGACCGTGACACGAAAACGGCTATCTAACCAATTATGCACATCTTTCGACACCTCGCGCGCTTGCAACACTTCCCGAAATCGTCGGCTCCATGAATCTTGGCTCATCGGATACACCGCCGCCAGAAAATCAACTTCCTCAAGCCACGGTTGACCTTTTTTATCACCTGATTTCACTAAGGCTTCGCCATATTCCAATAAGCCACGCAATAAGGCTCTGGGCAAACCGTGTTCTACTGCGCCGTTATCGTCGGCGGGCATTTTGCGTAAGCCTAGTAAAGCATGGCGAACGTGTTCAATAGGGCGCCCCCGGCGTATCACATCCATCCATGTAAACAACAAACTACGATTGGTTTGTGCGTGCGCTAACACGATAAGTAAAGCAGCTTCGGGGTCGCGGCTACTGTCTAAGCCAAAGCCCCGCAACCATACGCGTAATTCCATAGGGCGTTGTAGGCACCAGTTGCGAGTGTTAGCTAAGGGCAATAAATGGATGGTGCGAAAAGCTTCGACTAAGGCATCGGCATAGCGCTTAGGGCTTAAGTCGTCGGGCATGGGCTGGTCCAAGTGTTGCTCTAACCATGTTTGCATGGCTGCATCGGCTTTTGGTATATCAGCTGGCGACAACAGCTGCACTAATGCTTCGGCTGGTCTGGCGCGGTCATATTGCCCTAGGCTCATGCGCCCTGTTAAGGCGGCATCTAAAGCCATGAGTGCGTCTTCCTGAAACCGCCGTTGCCAGCGTTCCACACCTGGGCTTATCACTGCGTTCATGCGGGTACACCAAAAAACGGTGCGCCAAAATCTTCACGCTCGGTTTGTAATTGCAACCACGGTAAATGAAAGTTTCGGGCTTGTTGTAAGGGCATTGCAAACGGACGGGCAATCACACCCATTTTAAAAAAATGTTCAGCTTGGTAATCAATGCGCGGATGTAATAATTCCACGCCTATGCGGTAATCGTTTTCTTTGTCTACCAGCGATAGATTAACGGTATGCCCGAAGTAAGGGTTATTGTGTTGGGGAATCGGGCTAGGGAAAAAATAAGGGCTCATATTGCTGTCTAAAGCAGTGGGAATGGCAGGATAGGCTTCACCATCACCCAAACTGTCCAAAACTTCCTGCACTGTATAGCGCATTAAGACAATTTCATGCGGAGGGCCTGATAGCGGGGAATAATGACCAAGACCTAAGCGATCCCGCAACTGTTCGGCCCAATTTGCCGGGCCATCATGCACAATATCCTCGACCTCTAATTCGGTGGTCGCAAACATCGGGCGTTTGTCGCGTTCACTGTTCCAACGCTTGGCTACGCCGTTGAGAAAGTCGTGTGCTTTTGCATCACCTTTTTGAAATGCTTTGATTTTAGTGTCTAAATCCATGCAGGAAATGCCTATGGATTCACAAAGCCAATTTGCATCTTCAACGCGGATTAAATACAGACGCGGATCAATGTCGCGTAAGTGGTTAATGGCGTTTTCTGCCCGAAAAGTCCACGGTTGTACGATTTCTGTCAAACCCAGATTAATTTCTTCGGCAGTAAAGTTTTTATGCCGATCAATCCAATTGTCTAAATCTGTTATGGCTTTATCCTTCAACCGCTTTGCATACAAATCAATGCCTGGTTGCGGTGGTCGCTCATCCAGCAGGAAATTTTCGATGTGGGCGCGTTCTTCTGAATCTAGGGCTGCCTCTGCCCTGCGGCGACCTATATATTCGGAGAGATGGGGTAGGCGGTTTAAATCCATCGTAGCAAGGTCTAGGAGAGGGGTAAACAAGCGCGTATTTTACAATAGAAAGGCGTTGCTTAATATAGTAGCTTGGGCTGTTATTTCACTACAATCTACTTGGTTGGCACTGTTTTACACTGCCCACAGTTAAGCGTTAGCCCTTGTGTTTTTGGTTTCATTATTAGCTGCCCAGTTTATGAGGGTTCTGGGTGAGTTGTAGCTAAGCGTGTGCCTTAAACGGTTTGCGTGGGATGTTTCATTTAATGATAGCTAGCTTAAGCTCTGTGTGATATGCCGCAATCGGGCCTGTAATACTGGGTGATATGCCGCAACCGATAAATCCCCTATTATTTTTGTGACGACTATTAAGGATTTAGCGTCGCCCCTTAGTCATCTGACTAGGGCATTTGCCCTATATTTTTCAGGTTTTATCTCATTGTGCCGTGTTTTGCGGTGTTGTAATGCTTGGGCCGTGTAGTCCTAGTACCGAGGCATATTTTTTAAGTTAATGAAATTTAAGTTATTTCAAGTGAATTAGTCCACAGCAAAAGCGCTAATTTTTGGCCTGTAATTTGCTGGTTGTCTTGTCCGATGGTGGGGTTGTATCTCCACTGATTATCCAAGAGGGCTACTATTCTATGAAAGACATACTACAAACAAGTCCGACACCAACGCCGCAGCGTTTGCGTGTAGGCACGGCTTTATTGGCTGCCATAGTACCGATGCTGCTGGTGTTGCCAGTCGGGGCATGGGCAGCTAGCGCAGCTGTGACGGCAACCGCCAAATACGACAAAAAATTGGCTAAAGTGGTCGTGGCGGGTAAAACCGCTACGACCATCGGACTAGGCGCGAAAGTGTCGGTCTACGACACGGCAACGCAGCTGATGCTGTATTCGGCGCAAACTGACGCCAAAAAAACCTTTAACCTCAAGCTGTTGGGTGCAAACGATGTGCCTTGTATGGTGCGGGTTGAGGTGACTGATCCTAACACCCACCTCGTCAATCCTATTAACGTCAATGTCACGGGTGCGCCGTCGTGTGCACGTCCGGCTTTAGATTGCGCGATTATTGACGTTGCCAGCAAAAAGCCCGTCAGTGACAAGCTGATTTATGAGGGCGATGTCTTGGCCTTGGCAGCTGCTTTGCCCGCCGCCAAAAAAACCACGCCGGCAACAACCCAAGTGTGGGATATGGGCGATGGTCGTCCTAGTCCTGATGCGGCTAAGGTGAACAGCGGTTATGCGTTTGAACATGCGGGCCAATATCGGGTTACGGTAAAGGTGACGGACACGCAAAACAAAAGCTGCACCGATGAGTTGGTCGTTTCCGTGGCACCCAAAGGCAATTTTCCACCCAAGGTAGCGGAAGCCACCGCACCGCAGCTGAAATCCGCAATGCCGACAGCGGCGGGCAAAAATGATGTGGAGGCTTATGTGGTTATGCCTTTTGAAGAAGGCGCGATGATGAGCGGGACGCTGATTAATGAACCTTACAACGCTTATCCTAACTTTAATGCTTTAAACGCGCAGGTTTACCAAAAAATCAAACAAAAACCCCGCTTGGTGGATACCAGCAGTTTGCGCGTGTTTTACTCAGCCGCCTCCAATGCTAAAGATCCGGTGGGCAGCGATTCGATTACCTCCACCAGCCAAAACTATTTTGCCAGCAGCGCGGTAGGGGCGAATTTTGATTACGACCAAACTGCCAGCAAAAAAGAAACCATTTACCTGCCTAACCAAGACTTTAATCAGGCGGTCATTAAAAAAAGCCAATTTTGGGACAAAATGCGCCAACCCGTGGCGGTTAAAGTATTGGGCTTAAAAGAGCAAGGCACATCGGTGGCTGATACGATTGTGGGTGCATTTACGCCCGCCAAGACCTTGCCGCGCGTTGATGAAGGCCGCGAAGGGCAGATAGACAAAGGTGCGCGTAAACGCGCGATGCCGGGCGTTGCTGGCGCGTATCTTAAAAATGATCCGCAACCATTTGATTACAATGGTGATTTACAAAAATTTACGGCGCAATTTATTCCCAGCACCAATATTGATGACAAAGGCCGCACCAACCCTTATCCGCTGATGCGCGTGGAAGCCAAAGACCCGGCTAAGAACAATGCGGTGGTGGCGGCTGCGGACGCGGTTTATACCACAGCTGGGGAATCACGTTGCCGTGAATGCCACAACAAAGACAAAATAGCCGCCCCTAGCGATTTGTGGCGCACGCCTGTAGTGGAAACCGAACTGAAAAATGCCGATGGCACGCCCGGCCCTGCAACAGGTGCAGGCAAATTTGCCCCTGGCAAAAATCCCGCTATGTTATGGCCGCCCGCATTGCACAACCGCTTTGACGCAATCAACCCGTTTGCCCCTACCGTGGCGCAAATTGTCGTTAAACCCGCTGACGAAGCCAAAATAGGCATCACGCGTGACCAAAACAATTTGCGTAAGGATAGGGTAAAAGCTTCGCGTTGGATTAATTCGGCTGGTGTTGTTGCTGCGACCAAACCCAACGACAATGACACTAGCTGGAAACTGCAATTGCAACTTAATTTTAAGAGTGGCGAAGACTATATGTTGCCTGGCGCAACTGCGCCCACTTGGCAAGATGACGAAAAAGCCGCCGAGTGGAATATGTTGTTGTTGCATGATTACCAAGTATGGTTGGGGCTGACGGTGTTTAATCCGCCTTATGCCTTCTCCACCCAATTGCTGGACAGCCTAGAAGATTTACGCGCTGCGGCACGCGGCAGAAACGTCAACTTTTGTTACAGCACTTGCCATATCAGCGAAATGCGCCGTGAATCAAGCTGGTCTGACCGGGGTTATGTGTACCGCTATTCCGACTACTCCAAAGCCGAACATGCGTTCCATGCCAAGCTGCAAGTCTATAGCAAAAAAGTGGACAAAGGCGCGGACGGCAAGGCCCATGAGGTGGGTGAGCTGATTCGTGACGAGCGTGGGCATCCTGTGATGTGGGGTGGACGCGGTTGGGATTCGCAAAAAACCGACGATTATGCCGTAGGCCAAGCCATAGACAAAACCACCGGAAAGGCCACGCCTTGGGGCTGGGATGTCACCAAAAACAACTGGCGGCCTGATTTGTACCCCAAACACTCTGATGGTATGCCTATTTTGCCATTTGGTGATAACGTGCCTATGGAAAAGAACTGTTTGACCTGCCATTCTGGCCCTGCTGAAAAAAGTTACCGCGACGTGCATCATGGTGCGGGCTTAAAGTGTGATGATTGCCACGGCGATATGAATGCGGCGGGCAATTTGTACCCTAATGACAATTACGACTTCAATCTCTGGGGTGCGGGCGTGTATACCGACGGCACGCAGCATTTCCGTAGGCCTTGGATGGATAACCCCGATTGCGGTTCTTGCCATACCGGAGACGCCAACTTAAAAGAAGCGGGCTTGGATTATTACAGTGCAGGTGCGTTAAGGAAAGGTTACTTAAAAACCGATCCTGCACAACGGTCTATGGATCCGCTTAATGCACGTTTTGCTGTGATACCCACGGTCGAAAATCAATATGAGAAAGTGTCCGGCTCCAACCCCACGGCATTTGCTGCCAAACCCGTGTCCCAAGTCTTGTACCGCAAAAGCCAAGATGTCCATAGTTTGGGCGTAAACGGCACGACC
>JABFST010000015.1 GCA_013140465.1 Methylococcaceae bacterium | reverse complement strand
TGATGATTTCCCGTTCCGCCGCCAAGTCCACTTCGCTGGCGTAATCGTTCTTGCCTTTTTGGTCGATGTGCAAATGGCCGGCATTGTCGGCTGAGCGCAGGATCAGGTCGCCCGCACTACGCGCGGCACGGACGGCAATATTTAACATGGGTTGCATAGTTGGCTTTATAATGTCGGGTTAAACAGGCAATGATAACAAACATTTTGCCGCTACTTGGCATTTTTCATTAAGGATTACCGCTTGCTGTCACATATTAAAATCGTGCTGGTCGAAACCACGCATCCCGGCAATATCGGCGCGGTGGCGCGTGCCATGAAGAATATGGGCATGGACCAGCTGCGCTTGGTTGCGCCTAAGACTTTTCCCAGTGCCGATGCGACTTCGCGTGCGTCGGGTGCGGATGATGTGCTGGCGAAGGCGGGAGTCTATGACACCTTGTCAGCTGCGATTGCCGACTGCCAGTTGGTGATAGGCGCAAGTGCGCGTTGCCGCACGATCAGCTGGCCGGAACTGACACCGCGTGAATGCGCGGGGCAAACTGTCCATAATCCCGAGCAACAGGTTGCCATTTTGTTTGGGCGCGAAAATTCGGGGCTTAAAAATCATGAGTTGGACTTATGCCATTATTTGCTGCGCATTCCCTGCAATAGCCAATACAGTTCGCTTAACATTGCCGCTGCCGTGCAGGTCGTGTGTTACGAGCTGTTTGTCGCGGCGGGGGTGGAACAGCCGCTGGCGGTGGGCGACAAGGATAAAGTGCCTAAGGCCAGTGCGCAGCAACTGGAGTCGTTTTATGGGCATTTGCACGAAACCCTGATCGACATCGGCTTTATGCACCCTGACAAGTCTAAGTCGATTATGCGCCGATTGCGGCGGATTTATAACCGCATCCAATTGGATACTAAAGAGTTGGACATTTTGCGCGGCATTTTGCGCATGTCCCAAGATAATCAGGGCAAGTGATGTTAGGCCGTTTTAAAGAAGATATAGACAGCGTGTTTGGGCGTGACCCGGCGGCGCATTCGGTGGCGGATGTGTTGACCAGTTATCCTGGGGTCCATGCCGTGTGGGTACACCGCCTTAGCCATTATTTATGGACGGCGGGGTATTGTTGGCTGGCGCGGTTTATCGCCCACCTTGGGCGAATGCTGACAGGCATAGAAATCCATCCGGGTGCGACTATAGGCCGCCGTTTGTTTATCGATCACGGCATGGGCGTGGTGATCGGCGAAACGGCGGTGATAGGCGATGACTGTACGCTGTATCATGGCGTGACGTTAGGCGGCACTTCGTGGCAGCCCGGCAAGCGCCATCCGACTTTAGGGGACGGTGTCGTGATCGGGGCAGGGGCCAAGGTGTTGGGGCCTATCACGATTGGCGCAGGGGCGCGGGTGGGGTCAAACTCTGTGGTGTTAAAACCCGTGCCGCCAGGAGTGACGGTGGTGGGCATACCCGGGCATATCATCGGCAGTAAAGATCCGGTCGCGCGTGCTGAAACGGCGGGCTTTAACGCCTATGCGACGAGTTCGGACATGCCCGATCCGGTAGCGGATGCGATTAACCGCATGGTTGAACATATCCACGCCTTGGACACGCAAGTGAAATGTTTGCAAGACGCGCTTAACGCAGCGGGGATTGATTGCCCGCATCCGCCGTTGACGGGCTTGGGCGATTGCCAGATTGCCGATGACCAAAAGCCCCAGCAATGACGCGTGGGGTGGTTTATTTGTCGGGGTTGGGGCGATAAAAAACCGCCATTTGGCCTATCGTTTGGACTAATTCAGCTTCGGTTTCGGCGCCAATTTGTTCGATGATGGGTTTGCGCTCATCGCGTTCTTGACGAATCTTAACTTTAATCAATTCGTGGCAGTTAAGGGCCAGCTCAATTTCCGCCAACACGGGGACGGTTAGCCCTGATTGCCCTATCATGACCACGGGCTTTAAAGTATGGGCCTTGGCTTTCAGTGTTTTTTTGTCAGCTGGGTTCACGCATTATTCCTAAAATTATCAATTAACATCACACTATACAACACAATATGGGTCGAAGTAAAAGCAGCAGCCGTTGGATGCAGGAACATTTTGAAGATGAATATGTCAAACTCGCCCAAGCGCAAGGGTATCGCTCACGCGCGGTTTTTAAGCTAAAAGAAATACAAGACAAAGACCATCTGATTAAGCCGGGCATGGCAATCGTCGATTTAGGTGCTGCGCCGGGCGGATGGTCACAGTATGCGCGGCAGTTGTTGGGCAAAAAAGACAAAGTGCTGGCTTTGGACATTTTGCCTATGGAAGCCATAGACGGCGTGGATTTTATCCAAGGCGACTTCCGCGAAGAGGCCGTGATGGAACAGCTTTATGCTGCGTTGGAGGGTGCTGCGGTTAATTTGGTACTGTCGGATATGGCGCCAAATATGAGCGGCAATAAAGGCATGGATATGCCTAGGGCCATCTATTTGGCGGAATTGGCGTTGGATACGGCAAAAACCGTGTTGGCAAAAGACGGCAGTTTTTTGGTCAAGCTGTTTCATGGTGAAGGTTTTGAGGATTATCACCGCGAAGTCCAACAGCATTTTGCCAAAGTGGTCATTAGAAAACCTAAAGCGTCGCGCCCGCGCAGCAATGAAGTTTATATTTTAGCCAAAGGCTTTAAATAATAAAGGCCGCCCACATATCGTAACAGCAGTCAGGGAATACGCCCGCCTACCGTGCGTTTATCACAAATAACGCCCGTCAGAACAGTCAACTCCTGATATAATTAGCTATTACTCCGTTTTTTTAAACCGAGAGCCATTAGTGCCTAGGGTGTTTTTGTGAATGATATGATAAAAAATATAGTCTTGTGGGTCGTCATTGCGGTGGTCTTGATGTCCCTGTTCAATAATTTTGGCGCACAAGGCGAACGGGCTGATACCTCATTGTCCTACTCGCAGTTCATCGATTCGGTGAAAGCAGGGCAGGTACAACAAGTGGTCATCGACGAGCATATAGTCAAGGGCAAAATGCAAGGCGGACAAGCGTTTAGGGTTTATGCGCCTACCGATGCCCATTTGGTCGATGACTTGCTGGCAAATGGCGTGGACATCAAAGCCGTTCCCCCCGAACAGCCTTCTTTCTTGATGCAGCTGTTGGTGTCGTTTGGCCCGATGTTATTGCTGATTGCGGTTTGGGTGTTTTTTATGCGCCAAATGCAAGGCGGCGGCGCGGGTGGTCGTGGCGCGATGAGCTTTGGCAAAAGCAAGGCACGGATGCTGGAAGAAGACCAAATCAAAGTCACTTTTGCCGATGTTGCTGGTTGCGATGAGGCCAAAGAAGAAGTGGTCGAAATGGTCGATTTTTTACGCGATCCTGCCAAATATCAAAAACTGGGCGGCAAAATTCCGCGTGGTGCGTTAATGATAGGCCCGCCAGGTACAGGCAAAACCTTGTTGGCACGCGCGATAGCGGGCGAAGCCAAAGTGCCGTTTTTCACCATTTCCGGTTCCGATTTTGTCGAAATGTTTGTCGGTGTAGGTGCTTCGCGTGTCCGTGACATGTTTGAGCAAGCCAAAAAACATGCGCCTTGCATTATTTTTATCGATGAGATTGATGCGGTAGGCCGTCAGCGCGGTGCAGGTTTGGGCGGCGGCAATGATGAGCGCGAACAAACCTTAAACCAGTTGCTGGTGGAAATGGATGGTTTTGAAGGCAACGAAGGCATTATCGTGATTGCCGCAACCAACCGTCCTGACGTATTGGACAAAGCCTTGTTGCGTCCAGGCCGCTTTGACCGCCAAGTTACCGTCGGCTTGCCTGATGTCAGGGGCCGTGAGCAAATCTTGAATGTGCACATGAAAAAAGTGCCGATCGCCGATGACGTAGAGCCTAAATACATTGCCCAAGGCACGCCAGGCTTTTCGGGTGCGGATTTGGCCAATTTGATTAACGAAGCGGCATTGTTTGCGGCGCGTATGAACAAGCGCGTCGTCAATATGGCCGATTTGGAAAAAGCCAAAGACAAATTGATTATGGGTGCGGAACGGCACACGATGGTCATGGACGAAAAAGAAAAGAAAATGACGGCCTACCACGAAGCGGGCCATGCCATTGTCGGTAAGTTAGTGCCTGAACACGACCCTGTTTACAAGGTCAGCATCATGCCTAGAGGCCGTGCGTTGGGCGTGACTATGTTCTTGCCCGAACGCGACCAATATAGTGCCAGCAAACAAAAATTGGACAGTATGATTTCTAGCCTTTATGGCGGACGTATCGCAGAAGAAGTCGTGTTTGGTTGGGAGCAAGTCAGCACAGGCGCTTCCAACGACATCGAGCGTGCCACAGAATTGGCCCGTAATATGGTCACCAAATGGGGCTTGTCACAACGCTTAGGGCCATTGTCTTATAGTGAAGAAGAGGGCGAAGTGTTTTTGGGGCGTTCAGTTACGCAACATAAGACCGTAGCCGAAGAGACTTCCCACACTATAGACGAAGAAATACGTTCGTTTATCGACCGTAACTACGAACGGGCAGAACGCTTGTTAAAAGAAAATATCGACATATTACATGCGATGGCAGCGGCCTTAATGAAATATGAAACCATCGATAAGTTTCAAATAGACGATCTGATGGCGCGTAAGCCTGTCAGGGATCCACAAGGTTGGGATGACAGGCCGCCGCGTGGTGACATAAAAGTAGATGAATTTAAAGACGACAAAAAACCGGGTAAGCCTATTGGACAAACGGCTGAGCAAGGTTAGTCCGAGTCAGTTTACCGCTAAAGGAGAAGCTTTTGCTTCTCCTTTTTTTATGCTTAATTTATCGGGATAAGATAAAAATCTGTTTAAAAATAAAGGAGTTGTAGGATGCGGCGGGGTTGTTGCGCTGTTGTTAAAGCGTAAATAGTAAGTTTCTCTACTGGATACGGCATAAATTATTATAATATTTGTCCTACAAATAGTGTTGGATTATTAACTGGCGGGGGATTACGTTATGGCAAGAAAATATTTTGGCACAGATGGTATTAGGGGCAAAGTCGGAGAACCCCCGATTACGGCGGATTTTTTATTAAAATTAGGTTGGGCGGCGGGCCAAGTGTTTGCTAATGAGGGCCACGATGTTGTGCTGGTCGGAAAAGACACCCGCATTTCGGGATATATGTTTGAATCGGCCTTAGAAGCAGGATTAACCGCCGCAGGTGTAGATACGCACTTATTAGGCCCTATGCCTACTCCAGGCGTGGCTTATCTGACCCGCACCTTGCGTGCGCAAGCTGGCATCGTCATCAGTGCCTCGCACAACCCTTATTACGACAACGGTGTTAAGTTTTTTTCAGTGCAGGGCACAAAGTTGCCTGACGAGATTGAAGAAAAAATTGAACACTATATAGACTCGCCGATGACGACCGTAGAATCGGCGAAATTGGGCAAAGCCAAACGTATGACCGACGCGGCGGGACGCTATATTGAATTTTGCAAGGCGTGCATTCCTACCCGGTTTGATTTCAGCGGCCTGAAAGTAGTTGTCGATTGCGCCCACGGTGCAACCTATCATATTGCCCCGCATGTGTTTAGCGAAGTGGGTGCGCAAGTCACGGTGATTGGCGCTAATCCTGACGGCTTAAACATTAATGACGGCTATGGCGCAACCCAACCCGGCCATTTGGTCGCCGCCGTGTTGGCTAATCAGGCCGATATAGGGATAGCCTTGGATGGTGATGGCGACCGTTTGATTATGGTGGACCACAAAGGCGAAATTGTAGACGGTGATGAAATTATCTACATTATTGCCAAGGCCAAATTTGAAATAGAGCAGATGTCCGGCCCTGTAGTGGGTACTTTAATGACTAACTTAGGGATGGAGATTGCGTTAAAGCAACTTGGCATTCCGTTATTAAGGGCTAATGTCGGCGACCGTTACGTCTTAGAGATGATGAGCGAACACCAAAGCATTTTAGGCGGCGAAAATTCCGGTCATATTATCTGCTTAGACCGCACGACAACAGGTGATGGCATTATTGCCGCCTTACAAGTCATGGCAGAAATGTACGACAAAGGTAAAAGCTTGCATGAATTGAAATCGGGTATGCAAAAATATCCCCAGATTTTGATTAACGTTAAAATTGCCAAAAAAACCAATCCCGACGACAACGAAACCTTACAAAAAGCCGTGCGCGATATTGAACAAAAATTAGGCGATAAAGGCCGCGTACTGCTCAGGGCGTCGGGTACCGAACCGCTGATACGCGTGATGATTGAAGGCGAGCAAGACGCTTTGGTCAGGCAATACGCCCAAGAGTTGGCGGACGCGGTCAGGCAATCATTAGGTGCTTGAATTAACGGCTGTTTACCTATATAATGCTGGGTTTGATTCTAAGTGGGAGTAATCTGAATGCGTCGGTCTCTAGTTGTTGGAAATTGGAAAATGAATGGAACACTGGCGAGTGCAAAGTCACTTGCAGCGGGTATTATCGCCGGTTTAGGATCAGATATTGCTGATATAGCCGTTTGTGTGCCTTATGTTTATTTGCCAGCTGTAGCAGAAGTGGTTGCTGGCACGGCCTTAGGTTTAGGCTCGCAAAACGTAGCAGACAAAGCTTCTGGCGCGTATACCGGCGAAATTTCAGCGGCTATGCTTAAAGAATTTAACACCCAATACGCATTGGTCGGACACTCAGAACGCCGCACTTATTACGGGGACACCAACGCCTCGGTTGCCGCACGTTTCAGCGAAGCACAAGCACTAGGCATTACGCCTATTTTGTGCGTAGGCGAAACCTTAGAACAGCGTGAACAAGACCAAACCTTCGCCGTGATCGACGAACAACTGGATGCGTTTATTAGTTTGGTAGGTATAGCAGCGTTCAGTGCAGCGGTTATCGCATACGAACCCGTTTGGGCTATCGGCACAGGCAAAACCGCCACTGACGAACAAGCGCAGGAAGTGCATTACTACATCCGTCAGTACATTGCGGCAAAAGACCAAGCCATTGCAGACAAAATACAAATTTTATACGGCGGCAGCGCCAAGCCAGATAATGCAAAAGGTTTGTTCGCCATGCCTGACATTGATGGCGGCTTAATAGGTGGGGCTTCGTTGGATGCGGAATCCTTTTTAAAGATTTATCATTCGATTTAGAACAGTTTAGACTTTCATGTATCAGGTAATTATAGTTATTCATGTATTGCTGGGATTAGGCATTATTGGCCTTATACT
>JABFST010000097.1 GCA_013140465.1 Methylococcaceae bacterium | reverse complement strand
GTAATGATACACCGTCAACTACGTTGCGCTTATTATAAGTTTTAATGAGCTGGGATGCCGCGAGAATAGCCATTAGTGACGTATCGCTAGAAAAAATGACAGGGATCGGCAGTGACAGCGCATTAGTTATTGTCCTGAGCGGGGCTGCGTTTTAGTTTTTGGTTTTAACACGACATGCACACGTTTTGCGTCAGATGATTTTTCACCTGCCTTAACCAACGAGGTCTTGATGTCATATTCAATTAAATTGCTGGAATAAGTCGCATTGCCCTGCCACACCGTTGCCTCGGAAATTAACACCAGCAAGTTCTTTTTGGGGTAAAACTCGCCTGTCATCGCTTCGCCAGTGATGTCCTCGCTGCCGGGGCTAGGAGTTTGCTTAAACTTTGCCTTGTTACCTGTAAACACCAACTTGTCGGCATCGCCGTTGACAAAATAAACCACGAGCTTATCGGAGTTGACCCGAATACTGCCTTGCACAGACACGACATTGCCCATGTAAATGCTAGTACCTGTCCCGTCATCATAAGTGGCGGTATTGGAATCAATGGTTATCGGTTGTTCCGCGTCGGTTTCTAAGGCGCACACGCCAACACTCATCAGCACTGACAGACATCCGCAAGCAACAATAAAGGCCAGTTTGTTATTTTGTTTCATATTTTCCCTTTACATGAGCGAGTAACTGCAAATGGACAGGCTGGGCAAACGTCAGCGTCATCCCTACCCCAGTCGTCCGGTTAGGCGGACTGACCAGCTCCGCACTAGCGCGGGTTTCGGCATAATGGGTTTCGGGGTATACCGTCAACACACTGGTGTTGATCGTCAACGGCTGCACACCTTGCGCCTTTTCCCGGACAATCGCCACCTTGTCCGTTAGCAACAGTTGTTTGCCGTCCCCCGACAAAACACCTGCTGCGGACTTGACGACCCAAGGCGGTGATTTTTTATTATAAAAAAACATCACCGGATTTACCAACTGGGTCACGCCGTCATCGCTGTAATGTGTGAGCTGTGTACTCATCAAGCTGTTTTTAAGTACGCCTAAGGTGTCCATTTCCCATTTGCTATAGCCCTCGCTGAAATAATCGGGGCTATGGGCGGGCACAACAGTTTGGTAACTCTGGCCCAACTGTGCCAAATCCGCCAACCAGGCACTGAGCACAGCCAGCACACCCAAATAAGCATAAGGCTTATAGTCTTGTAAAGTCATGCCAAATAAGCATCGACGACGGCATCAAAATGTCCCTGCGCCTGCATGATAAAATCACACACTTCACGCACCGCACCGTTACCGCCAGGCAGCGACGTATACGCATGGGCCCGTTGCTTAACTTCGCTGACCGCATCTTGCACCGCTATCGCCAAGCCCACGCGCACCATAATCGGCAAATCCAGCAAATCATCGCCCACATGCGCAGCTTGTTCTGGGGGAATGCCCAAGGTTGCCAAAATGTCGTCCAAGGCCGCGCGTTTGTCTTCATGGCCCTGATAAACATGCTCAACGCCCAAGCTTTTCATGCGCAAAGCCACTGTACTGGATTGTCGGCCTGAAATTACGGCAACCTCAACCCCTGTTTGCCGCAATAGCTTAATGCCATGCCCATCGCGGGCATGGAAGGCTTTGTATTCCTTGCCTTCGTGGTCAAAAAACAGCCTGCCGTCAGTCAGCACGCCATCGACATCTAAAATCAACAACTTCAGCTTTTTGGCCTTTTCGACCACCGCGTGTAAATTAGTATCGGCAGCTATCATCAGACGATACCCGCACGCAATAAATCGTGCATATTTAAGGCACCGACCGCCACACTGTTAGCATCGACCACAATTAACGCGTTAATTTTTTTCTGTTCCATAATCTGCATGGCCTCTGCCGCAAGAATGTCTTTAGAAATCAGCGCACATTGCGCCGTCATCACTTGGCTAATCGCGGTATGCTGAATATCCAAGTTTTTGGCCAAGGTACGCCGTAAATCGCCATCCGTAAAAATACCGACCACCCGATGGTGGTCATCAACGATGGCGGTCATGCCCAATTTTTTTTCGGTCATTTCCAACAAGGCTACGCTGATAACTGCCGACTCATGCACCGCAGGTATGTCATTGCCCAAGTGCATAATGTCGCTAACCCTTAGCAACAAACGCTTACCTAAACTGCCGCCCGGATGCGACCAAGCAAAATCATCGCGCGTAAACCCGCGTGCTTGCAACAACGACACCGCCAAGGCATCGCCCATGACCAATGCCGCCGTCGTGCTGGCGGTGGGTGCAAGCCCTAAAGGACACGCTTCTTTAGCAACCGCAACATTAATATGCGCAGTGGCGACCGTCGCCAAGGTTGAGACGGGATTACCCGTCATGGCAATCAGCGGCACACCCAAACGTTTGATAAGCGGCAAAATCTTTAAGACTTCTTCGGTTTCCCCGGAATTGGACAAGGCCAACACCACATCCAAGCGCGTAATCATGCCCAAATCACCGTGGCTGGCTTCCCCAGGATGCACAAAAAAAGCTGGCGTACCCGTACTTGCCAAAGTGGCGGCGATTTTACCTGCAATATGGCCTGACTTGCCCATGCCGATCACCACCACACGCCCTTGGCAATGAAACAGCAACTTACAGGCACTGACAAACTGCGCGTCAATTTGCCCCGCCAACGCCGTAACAGCCTCGGCCTCCACTTGAATGACCGCCAAACCTAAGGCGCACAGTTTTTGGTCATCTAAGGTCATAACGGACGGACACAAAGACAATATAAGCCGAAAAAACCATCAGGTGCGGTATCAATAAGGGGCGTGGACATCAGTGTTTATGCGTTGTAAACCCGTTATTATGCCATGTTTCAGGGTTTTATGTGTGATTTGATAAGGGATGTCCAGCCACTCCCACCAAGACTTTAAGGCCCCTAAATCGCCCGCTCGTCTAACAAAGAGATAAACCTCACAAAAAGCATGGGAAAAGGTGGGCATGTAAGCCGCTTTTGGCATGGTTGCACGCGTAGCTTTTCATGAGTTGCAGACAAAAGCAGTAGACCTGTGAGGTTTTATAAACCTCGCAGGTCATTATCCTGCTGCTAATGGGAAGTTACATAGAACGCAAGGCAAGTGCGTAAGAGCATTGCGGTGTTGGTGCAGATAACGCCGCACCAACACCAATCGAATTATTGCCTAACGGTAGGCAGTGGCCTATCGGGGTTGGCGAGAGTTGTTATGCGCCAAAATAGTTGCGGGAGTTTTTGCTGTTACGGAACAACAACGGTTTTTCATCCGCCGCCAACGCACTGTGTGCCGCTGCGGCGATGGCATCGTCTATCACACCATGTGCTGGGGACTTGCTGCACACAGGGTCGGCGGCATACATATCGCCCGTCAGCAAATACGCTTGGCAATGGCAGCCGCCAAAATCTTTGTGTTTTTCATCACAACTGCGGCAAGGCTCTTGCATCCAGTCATCGCCACGGAAAAAATTAAAGGCTTTAGACTCGTGCCAAATCTCTGCGACACTAAAATCTTTTACATTTGGGCAATCCAAGCCCGGCAATTGCCGCGCCGAATGGCAAGGCAAGGCAACGCCATCGGGTGCAACCGTCAGAAAAGTCGTTCCCCAACCGTTCATGCACGCTTTAGGGCGGTCTTCATAGAAATCCGGCACCACATAGTAGATTTTCATCTTGCCCGCGACTTTTTCCTTAAAGGCTTGGGCGATGGCTTCGGCTTGTTCAAACTGGGCTTTGGTCGGCAGTAATAAATCGCGGTTGGCGTGCGCCCAACCGTAATATTGGGTGTTAGCCAGTTCTAAATAATCTGCACCTAATTCTTCCGCCATCGCCAAAATGTCCGGCATTTGGTGGATGTTTTCGCGGTGGATAACCACGCACAACACCATCGGGTAGCCGTGTTTCTTAACCAAATGGGCAACTTGTTTTTTGTGCGCAAACGAGGCCGTACCGGCAATATGGTCATTCAGTTCTTGCGTGCTGGCTTGAATGCTGACTTGGATATGATCCAACCCCGCCTCTTTTAGCTGGATGATTTTATCTTCGGTCAGGCCATAGCCCGAGGTAATCAAGTTGGAATAATAGCCCAACTCGCGGGCGTGTTTGACCAATTCCACCAAGTCCGGGCGCGTTAAGGGTTCGCCACCGGAAAAGCCCAGTTGCACCGCGCCCATTTTACGGGCTTGGCTAAGCACGCGCTTCCAGTCTTCGGTGTCCAATTCGCTTTGGTGCTTGGCGTAATCCATCGGATTAGAGCAATACGGGCATTGCAATGGGCACGCATAAGTCAGCTCTGCCAATAGCCAGCGCGGTGGTGTCGGTTTAGTTTGGGTTGATCCAGCCATTTTGTATAGCAACCTCTAAGAAAGCGGTAATGTCGTTGGTAAGGCCTGTGGTGGCAAATTGCGCTTCCAGCTCGCTCACCAGTTGGGCTAAGTTGCGTGTGCCATCGCAGCGTTTTAGGATTTCGGCAGAACTTTGGTTAAGCTCGACCATGCCTTCGGGATAAAGGATGACATATTTTTGTTGGGCTTCTTCCCATTGCAAGCGGTGCAGGGGCGAGAATTTTAGGGTTTGTTCGGGGTTAAAAGTCATAGTTTTATGGGTGTGTGGTGGAAAAGCACTTGAATGCTTATTATGCTGATAATTATAGAATCTGAAGCTGATAAATCTACATTAAACTCCCTCTCCTTCAGGGAGAGGGTAGGGTGAGGGGATTTAATGTCGCTTTACTCGAACCGCTCCCAAGCTTGCTGCGCCTTTTCAGACAGTGATTCCAGCGTTTCATCTTGCCACAGTTTCTTTTGCCACTGGGTATAATCAAATTTATCGCGTTTCAGCAACATTATAAAGCGTTCTGCGTCCACCATGCCCAACGTAGAAAAAATAGACTCAAAACCGCAATTCATGACTTCGTTATCTGTTTTCATCGGCTGGTTTCTTCTTGTATAAACGTGAGGGGATTGATGACATTAAGCACAGGGATTTTTTGGGCGGCAGTGATTAATTGCTTGTCGGTGGTTAGCAAATAATCGGCGTTGACTGAAGCCGCGCAAGCACAATGCAAAGCATCTTTGGCATGTATACCGTATGACTGGTATTCATTAGCTTTTGCGATGATGTTGGCAGATGCAGCGACCCATACACTGGCAACCTGTTTCCATTTTCTGATTTCCTGTTGATGGTTAATATACGGATTTTGATCGTTTTCATATTGCAGAATATATGACCATACCAATTTGTATCGACCGATTAAAATATTTTCTTGAATATTTAGTTTTGCCTGTGTTTCCAGAAAAACTTTAGCATGGGTTTGATCGTCATAAGGGCGATTAAAACAACAGTTATCTAAATAGATTAGCACTCTAATTTACCTCAGCCATCGCAACATTAAACCTAAAAAATCAGACATATTGCCGTCGTTGAGCGCAAAATTGGCCCGAATAGGATTCCACGCTATGCCAATCCCGTGTTGACAGGGCTAAGTTCAGTTGCCATAAACCCCCATTCAATACTCAAGCCCTCAAGCCGCTGTACAGCGGTAGGTTCGTCCATGCCATACACATCGGGTTTGCCATAATGGCCTTGCGCATCCAAGCGGTAAACCAACACCCAGCGTTCTTCGGGATGGATGAGCCAATATTCGGGTACGCCGTGCAGTTCATAGAGGCTGCGTTTGGTGTTCATGTCCTTTAATGCGGTTGACGGCGACAGCACTTCAATAATCCAGCCGGGTGCGCCACGGCAGCCCAAGCGGTCTAGCTTGCTGGGGTCGCAGATGACGCTGATGTCCGGCTGCACCACGGTTTCCACTTTAGCATCGGCTTCGTTTTTACGCGGTAAGCGTACATCGAAAGGTGCGGTATAGCCTTTGCAGGGTTTGCCTTGCAGATAATTACCAATTTGCCTGCCCAGTTCAAACACAATGTCCTGATGTAAGCGTTGTGGGCTGGTCAGGGCATAGGCTACACCATTAATCAGCTCCCAATGCTCGTCGTCAGGCCATTGTGTGTAATCTGCGTAAGTGTAGCGTTGGGGGACTTTATCGGTGGTGTTCATGAAAGCCCTAAAAGCTATGGTTTAACAACCACGCCATAAGCCGACTGCGCCAATATACCCGTGTTATCGTAATAATCCACCTTGCCATATTCCCAAACGACCCACACTTCTGTTGCGCCCGCTTGTAAATACAGTTGCACTTTGTCGGTCATTTCTTGTTTTGAATTGGACGGCGAAACCACTTCCACGCAAATTTCGGGTGCCACGCTATAAGGTGTTTGGTAAGCATGTTGTTTGATAAATGCCTTTGAACACCAAGCAACATCGGCCACTTTAACGCCTTCGGTGGTTTGTACCGAGCATTCAAGCAGCACTTCACCTTTTTTTAGCTTACGCCCCAATAAGCTGCTAATGAGAAATTGCAAGCGACCGTGTTTGTTAGAAGCGGGGGTCATTTCAACTTTTCCATAGCGGTTTAATTCAATTTTAAACGGCAGATTTTCAAAGTAGGGGTTATCGACCACTTCTGACCATTGCATAGTGCTGTCCTCGTTTTAAAACTAAAGGCTAAGCCGCATTATAGGCCGCCGTCAGTGCCTGACGGCAACCAATCTTCGGATAAAAGGTTTGTCATCACCCACGGACACTGCTCAGGAAACACGTCCAAGCCTGTTTCTTGGATGGCAAGCGAAACCGCATCCCCCCACACATCATCCAACCATTCAGGGTCTGTTAAACAGGTATTAAGGCTAGGGGTGTTTTTTATGCGGCGTAAGATGGCTTTGCGCTGTTCTTTAATCGTGCGCTGCCAGCTCGTGCCTTGCCGTGCCGGTTGGTATGCCCACTTGAGCAAATGCGCCAAGAGCACCGCCATCCGGCTAGCCAGTTCACGTTGTTCACTTTTGCCCACGTCTTCGATTTCCTCGGCAATATGCTCTATATCTAGGCTAGACAACTGGCCTGTGCGCAATAAGTGGGCCTGCTCTTTAGACCACGCCACGATGTCCTGTTGGTAGCGGATAGCCATGTTTGCCTCCAAACAGCTTAACTGATATTAAAATACGGCGGCATATCATTAATATAGGCCAAATACATCGCATCCGCCATCGTCCATAACACGTCTAGCTTGAATTTGAGGATTTGCACCATGCGTTCTTGTTGTTCGCGGGTTTTGTACCAATCCAAGGTAATCGCCAGAC
>JABFST010000281.1 GCA_013140465.1 Methylococcaceae bacterium | reverse complement strand
TGGTCGCCACATTGCCGTTCGCCGCGTTCGGGGTGGCGGTTTAAAGAGCGCCGCGCGGTATCTAAGGCTGCGCCCATCGCCTGGCCTTGCATTAAGGCGTTATAAAATTCGCCAAACAAGTGTTCGGTGGTGCGCACTAACACCGAATACGACATCGCCAACACCGACGGCAAACCGGCATGGGTGAGGCGGGCGGCGACGCTGGTTAAGGCATCATCACCCATCGCCGCCGATTGGCAGGCAGACAGCACGACTAAGGCGATTTTTTTGCGGTATAAGGCATCGGCTAAGGTTTCGGCAGAGACAAAATCGTTGTTGCCGTCGGCGGTTTCAAACAACAAATAGCCGTTGTTGGATTCGGGTTGGGCTTGTTTGCTTAAGGGGTTGTCGGCGTGTTTGGCTGAGTTTGGTTCGGCGGCTGCGTTAAAAAAAGCCCCATGACCATCAAAATGCAGAATATCGATAGGCGGTAAGCGGTCATTTTCTAGGCGGTTTATGAGCTTATCTAAGGTTGCGGGGCGCAAAAATTCCAGCTCGATATTGGCCTGTGTGGTTTTTATGGCGTGCATGACGGCGAGTGCGTCGCTGCGCGGATTAATAAAATTGGCATCACTAGGACGGCTGACCACAAACAACACGCGAAGGCGGTCTTTGCTGCTGACTTTATAGGCGGTCCTGCCGCCACCTGCCCCCAAATACCGCCGCCGGATGGAGAGTTTTTCATTCATTAAATAAGTTTGTTTGGGTGGGCGCAATAATTCCCACGGTAAACTTAACACTGCCGGATGTTGGGCGTAGAGGGTGATGACGCGTTTTTCGCCAGTGTCTTGGAAGCGGTCAAACAGGCGTTTGGCGGTGGCATCGGCGAATACCGACAAAAACAGGTTTTCACCTAGGGTTTTTAAGCGTTTGGCGATGTTGTCGGCTCTATCGATATCGACATCGGTAATGTAATGCGAGGCGTAGGTTTCTAAATACCAAGCGATGTCGGCATAGTCTTCCGGGCCGATAGGGGTTTGAAAGTCTAGGGGTTCGGTTTCATCGCCATCAAAATGGACGCTGACTTGCGTGGGTTTGGGAAAGCGGATGTTGAGTTCAATCGGCGGCATGATTATTCCTTCGCGGGCAGTTGGCGGGGATAATATAACCGAAATTGGGGGGTGTGGGGTTATTGCATTACGGCTGGGTTTGATGCTGACACGGCAACGTCTAAAGCCGTTGCACTCCTACTTGTAGGCCGGAATAAGGCCGTTTGAACGCTAGTGAAAACGGCTGTTTCCGGCACACCGCACCCTCGATTGCCGGAAACGCCGCTTTTCGCTTTCGCTTAAAGCGGCTTATTCCGGCCTACAGGCTGCTTGGGAACGAGAAAAGCTCCAGTTTGGGAACTAGAAACAGGCGATTTGATGCCGGGACGGCAACGTCTAAAGCCGTTGCACGCCAAGTCGGCTGCGCTTACGTTGCAAACACTTCGACCAAATCTATCGCCAAATCTGGAAATAAGGCGGGGATGGCGAGGTCGTCATCGGCGTACATGTTTTTTAGTTGATATTGTTTGTTATCCGCCAAGACAAATTGATGGATGGTGTTTTGTTCTGGAAAAACCAGCCAATATTCTTGCACGCCCGCTTCTTGGTATAGCTGGTATTTTATTTGCAGATCCCGCTTAGAGTTGCCTTTAGACAGTATTTCAATAATCCAATCGGGCGCACCATTGCAGCCTTGGTCATCTAAATACTCGGGATTACAAATTACGCTTATATCAGGTTGGACGACGGTGTGTATATCTTGGCTGGCTAGGATGGATTTTTTTCGGTCGTAGAGGCGTACATCAAACGGTGCGGCGAATACTTGGCATTTTTGCTGGCGAAAAAAATTATACAACGTGGCGGTTAAATGGGTGGAAACGCGTTGATGCTTTACATTCGGCGCAGGTGACATCAACATCACCTTGCCTTTGATTAATTCAACGGTTTCTTTTATCTGCCACGTTATGTAATCGGCGTAGCTGTAAATGTTGTTTGCATCCAGTTGTGATAGTTCGGTGGTTTTGGTGATAGTCATGACATTAACTCCGAATACAGGCACTAGGCCGCAGTGGCGATTGCTGATGCCGAGGCTGCAACGTTTAAAGCCGTTGCACTCCTACTGTCTCGTTCCCTAGCCTTGTAGGCCGGAATAAGCCGCTTTGAGCGTAAGCGAAAAGGTACTTATTCACCTCCCCCCTTGAAAAGGGGGAATTTGAGGGGGGTTATTAAATAAAACCTCCCCTAACCCCTCCTTTTTAAGGAGGGGGACTGAATGTTTACGCGAAAAGTGGTGTTTCCGGCAAATCGTGGGCGCGGTGTGCCGGAAACGGCTGTTTTCACTGGCGTTCAAACAGCCTTATTCCGGCCTACAAGGCTGACACGGCAAGGTCTAAAGCCATTGCACTCCGGGCCGGACTAAGTGCGGTTAAACAAGGACACTAAATAGGCAAAGCGGGTTGCGCGTTCATGTGACAACTGTGACCATTGGAAACGCCATTTCCAATTGCCGACGGTGGTGCCGGGCGTGTTCATGCGGGCTTCTGAGCCCAGTTCCAAGATGTCTTGCATAGGGATAATCGCCAAATTGGCGACTGAGCCTAAGGCCGCTTGGATTAAGGCGCAGTGCAGCGAGATGGAGGGGTTGCCCAAGTAATCGAGGGCGTGGTTACGATCGTGGCTGTTGATGGTTTGTGTCCAGCCGACGGTGGTGTCGTTGTCGTGTGTGCCTGTATAAACAACGCAATTCCTTTCGTAATGGTCGGGCAAATAGGGGTTGTCGGGGCCGCTGCCAAAAGCAAACTGCAATATTTTCATGCCGGGCAAGGCAAATTCATCGCGCAGGGCTTCGACTTCGTCGGTGATGATGCCTAAGTCTTCAGCGACTAAGGGGATAGCGCCCAATTTAGCTTTAATGGCTGTCAACAAGGCGTGTCCGGGGGCTTTTACCCATTGTCCGTGCTGGGCGGTGGGTTCGCTGGCGGGAATTTCCCAAGCGGCTTCTAAGCCACGGAAATGGTCGATGCGCAAGATGTCAAACTGTTCCAGTTGGGTGTCCATGCGTTCTACCCACCAAGCGAACTGGGTTTTTTCCAGATACTGCCAGTCGTAGTGGGGATTGCCCCAACGCTGTCCGGTCGCGGAAAAATAATCCGGCGGTACGCCCGCCACCACGGACATTTCGCCTGTTTTATCGAGTTTAAATACGCTGCGGTTGGCCCACACGTCGGCACTGTCATACGACACAAAAATGGGGATGTCGCCAAACAATAATACGCCGCGTTCGTTGGCATAGGTTTTTAACGCCATCCATTGCCGGAAAAACACATATTGTTCAAACTTAATTTCGGCAATAGTCAAGGCCAGCCTTTCGCGGGCTTCTGCCAAGGCTGTGGCTTCGCGTTCTTTGAAAGCTTTGGGCCATTGGTTCCAGCTTTGTTGGTTAAAAACGTTGCGCATGGCGATAAACAAGGCAAAATCATCTAACCAATAGGCTTTTTGGCGGCAAAATTGGGTAAAGTCGTTTTTGTCTTTGGTGCTGGCAACTTCCAGAAAACCTTTGTAGGCTTTGGCGATTAAGCAGCTTTTGTTAAAAGCGGGCGTGCCTTCGCATTCTTCGCAGTTTTCGGACACATTGAGCCAGCCGAGTTTTTCTAGGCCGTCAATATCAATTAATGCGGGGTTGCCGGCATGGGCGGATAAGCATTGGTAAGGCGAACCGTCGGCATGGGTCATGCCTAAGGGCAGTGTTTGCCAGACGGTGACACCCGAATCGTGTAAAAAATTGACAAAATGATAGGCGTTTTGGCCTAAGTCACCTTGTTTGTGGTGGCCAGGTAAAGAGGTAATATGCCGCAGAACGCCTGCGCGGCGTTTATTTAAAAGGTTGTTCACGCGTGTGTGTCTCTAGGTTTAATGTTCTACGCCGGGTCGCATGGCACCACCCATTGCCGGATCGCCTGATCCTTGGGTGAATGACAATGCCAGATATGCTGGAGGCTCTTCGCCTAATAATCGATATAAGTTGGCTAAATTTAGCCGGAATTGTTTTTCAAAACTGCTGACGGCGACACCTGGATTATAGTCGCCAAACCACCAAAACCAATCGGAGCCTTCGCACACTGCCAATTGCAGGTTGGCTAGCTGGATTTGCCTGTCGGTCAAGCGTTTGTCTGAAAGGGCTTTATCGAATGCGTATTTTACTTCACCCAGCATATCCCAGCCACGATTCTTATCAACCGAGCCTATCCAGGTTGAAAAACTGCCATACACCCAACTGCCCGCCACCAGTCTTGATAAGGGTTTTACGATATTCTTAGTTTTTAAACACGCAGAAAAAGTGGTCAAATCGATGGCAGGATGGGCGGCTAATTGGCTATAGAATGCCCTTAAAAAATGATAGCCATTATCGGGAAAATACTCCCAGGCATTTTCACCGTCCATAATAATCGACACGACTTTTTGGCTAGGTTCGTGGGCGGCGATGTTGTCTAAGTGGTGTAGCAAATCGGCCACGGCATCATCCGAATGCCATTTGGAGTATTCAAAGCCGATTAAGTCTGACAAGCCATCATCACGAAAAAAACATGCGGTCTTGGTGCCGGATAATTGGTAGGGGTGATGGATGCCTGTTATGCCGTCGTTTTCGGGTAGGTTTAGGCTGTTGGACAACACCGAACCGCCGCTTGCCGCCCAGGTAAAACCATAGTCACCCAGTATTTCCAGGGTTTTCTCGCTGACGCTGCCTTCGGAAGGCCAACACCCTTTGGGCGTAACGCCAAAAAACCGCTTAAAGGTTTGGATGCCTTGTTCGATATGCCAGCGTACCCGTGCTTCGCCGCCCGGATAGTTTGCCAATTCGGGCATCGGCGCGTCGGGCATCGCTTCATGGGTGCTGTTTAGATCCAGCAACAACGGCATAATCGGATGCGCGTAAGGTGTGACTGAGAGTTCAATCTGGCCTTTTTGGGCCAGCACTTTATAGCGTTGCAAAACGTTTTCCAGCAATTCGCCAATAATTTGCACTAGTTCCAAGCGATCGCGTTGCGTGTAGGTGCCGCCTTTGGCAATCAAGAATTGGATGCGGCTATCGCTTAATTTGACCGACTCGCCCATCCACGCCAAGTGATACCAAACCAAAATGTCTTGGATAAACTGGGGGTTAACGTAGGCTAAGGCTCCGTAATGCCGCTCTAGCCATTCAGTCATTTCCACCAATTTCTGAAACGCCGGATAGCGGTTCACCTGGCGTTCGCGGTTGGCCTTTAGGCAATCTTTAACCAGTTTTAGCTGATCCTCGGGGCTTTCCGGCACGGTCGGCGCGGCTAAGGCGGCAAGCAAGGCATCTTTTATCGCGCTGCCATTGCGTAGAAAGCCTTGCACTTGGTTGGCGTATTCTTCTATTTGTTCCAGCAATATCGGCGCAAAATTGACTACGGCTTTGGCTTCGGGTACGGCTTCTAGGTGTGCCGCCATGTCCACATAGTCTTTGATGACATGCAGGTAAGTCCACGGCAAGATAAATTCGCCGGTTTGTAAATCCCGATATTCTGGCTGGTGCATGTGCCAACACACGACCACTTGCAATTTATTTTTGTCTGACATGGTTATATTCTCGGCAGGTTAACAGTATGCGCATGAAAATTCAGGCACGCAGAAACACAAAAACAACTAGGGAAGAAACAGGCAAACCCAAAACAAAAGAGGTGGCTTTGGGGCCACAAAAGCTAACTTCTTAGTGTGCCTAAGAAGTTAGCAAGAGGGCTACGCGTGTAGCGTAGGATTAGACGGACGTGCTTAAAGACTTACAAATTAACGGACATAATGCAGCTTTTGACCCAGCATATCGGGTGTGACCAACACGACCCCACCCGCGCTGACATGAAAGCGTTTTTCATCATCGGCGCGGTTTTCGCCAATGATCGTGCCTTCGGGTATCTCGCAGCCTTTTTCAATAATGGCTTTGGTAATGCGGCAATGGCGGCCGATATTGGCCTGTGGCAAGACGATAGAATCTTGCACGGTCGAGTAGGAATTGACGCGCACATTGGAGAACACCAAAGAATGCTTGACCGCCGCACCCGAGATGACACAACCGCCGGACACCATAGAATCCACCGCCAAACCACGGCGGTCTTCGTCGTCAAAAACAAATTTTGCGGGTGGGGTTTGTTCTTGGTTAGTCCAGATAGGCCAGGTGTTGTCATATAAATTCAGGCCAGGATTCACGCCGATCAGTTCCATGTTGGCGGCCCAATAGGCATCGATAGTCCCGACATCGCGCCAGTAGCTTTGTTCGCCACTTTGCAAATCCAAAAACGGATAGGCATTGACGATGTATTTGTCGATGACCGACGGTATGATGTCTTTGCCAAAATCGTTGCTGGAGCCTTTGGTGTCGGCATCTTTTAGCAATTGTTCAAACAAAAAGTCGGCATTAAAAATATAAATGCCCATAGACGCGAGAGCGGTGTCTGTCCTGCCTGGCATCAGCGGGGGATGTTCGGGTTTTTCCACAAACGCCCTGACGCGGCGGTTGTCATCGACGTCCATCACGCCAAAAGCGGTGGCTTCTTCAAGTGACACTTCCAAACAACCGATGGTCAAATCGGCATTTTTTTCAACGTGGTCGGCAAGCATCGCGCCATAATCCATTTTATAGATGTGGTCGCCCGCCAAAATTAAGATATGTTCGGGTTTGCGGCTGCGCAAGATGTCGATGTTTTGGAACACTGCATCGGCAGTGCCTTTGTACCACGAGTCTTCGCTGTGGCGTTGTTGCGCGGGCATCAGGTCAACGTATTCACCAAATTCACCACGCAAAAAGCCCCAGCCTTGTTGGATGTGGCGGATTAAGGAGTCGGCTTTGTATTGGGTCAGGATGCCGATTTTGCGGATGCCGGAATTGACGCAATTGGATAAGGGAAAGTCAATTATGCGAAATTTACCGCCAAACGGCACCGCCGGTTTTGCGCGCCAATCGGTCATGTTCATCAATCGAGAGCCTCGGCCGCCCGCTAATATTAATGCAATGGTATTACGGGTTAAGTGACCGACATTATGGTCATGCTTTTGATTGCTTGATGCCATTTTTCATCTCCATGTTGATATAGATATTACAAGCGTTGGTTATTTTGGTAACATTCACCGACATTCATTCTACTACTACAC
>JABFST010000223.1 GCA_013140465.1 Methylococcaceae bacterium | reverse complement strand
AGTCCCGATGATACCCTTGTTTCCGTTTCAGCACTTGCCCAACAATGAACTGGGTTTGGTGATAGATAACGACATCGACGGCTTAATCAGCATCGCTGCGCATAATATGCTGGGCAGTTATATTCCTGGGGTGGCAAATAAGGTTTGGGACGATTTGAAAGTTCCGGCAAATCCCAATAGCGATGCGCAAGTCCGGGCGTGGCTAGAGCATTCGGCAGGCACAGGGGGAGGTTTTATGATGGGATCAACTAAACTGCTAGGGATGATAGGACGTGCGCTGTTGTGGATACTGAAAAAATGCGGGGAGATTTTAGTCGGTGCCTTAGGCACAGCCTTGACTATTGGCGCGACGGTTCTCGACCAAATGGCTTGGTTAATAGGTAAGGGCCTAGAGTTTTCTGTTGAGGTTGCGGGTTATGTCAAGCATTTAATCAGCGCCATCTTTAAGTTTTTAGGCCGAGTGGTCAGTGCAACAGTGTCGCTAACAATAGACTTTTTGCGCTGGGTTTTAGATTTGTTGTTCATGTCCCTTTCCTCGATGGCTGCCACCGCCATCATGCCATTTATCTGATTGTTTTTGATTGAGCTGTATTTGTTCGGTTAAAAGCAACTACATCAGCCGTTGTTACCAACCTGTAGGCATGGATGCCGGAGCCTACAACTGGAGTGCAACGGCTTTAGACCTTGCTCTGTTGGCGGCGTGGGAGCGGTTTTAGCCTCGACTAAACGGCTAAAGCCTTTTCCACAAATCTTAAAATTCAATGACTTAAAAAGCAAGATAACTTTGGGGGAGGGTTTTTCATAAAACTTTCAGACGGTTTTACGGCAATAAACCGCCCTACGGGTAAATGGATTTAACGATAGAAACTTGGCTTAAAACTTAAAATTGAACCTAAGTTGAGATCGCTATGAGGGTCATTTAAGAATTCACAACGGTTAAGATACGCAAAAAACAACCTTTCCCCCAATAACGTCAATAATTCAGGTTGCTCAGAAAAAAGTGCAGTTATTTCCAGTTCTTCTAATTCGCCTTGGCTATCACCATATTTGTCTTTAACCGCTTGCGGCAAGGTTTCAGAAAAGTAAGAATAGTTGAATTGTTGTTTAGTAAGCCGATTGGCAATTTCCAGTATGCCCGCATGTATCCAAATTTGCACCCATTCGGCGTGCAGTTGTTGCTTAACCAAGCGTGTGGGAGAGTTTTTTAAGAAGCCTAATTGTGTGTCAGGGTTCCAAATGCCTATTACCGCGTCCGCCAAGTTGTTTACAAAAGGCGTGCTGGATAGGTTTTTATATGCTTCATGGTTCCTAATCATAGTGGCAAAATTGCCGCGTGAACGTAGCCATAGATATTTTTTATACGGTTCAGCCAAGTTTTGATTCAATCCGTTGAAATAATCCTCTGCCGATTTATAGTCCGAAGGCCCTAAAATGATGTCTTGATGAATCACTGTCGCCAATAAGCCTAAAGCCCCATTTTTGCAATCGTGCCTATCTTCTTGTAAATAACTATAAAGCCTGGATCCACTGACCAATACCCATAAAAACTCGGCTCCTAGGCTAGATTTTAAACGTGCCAAGGCCATTAAAAACATACCTAGTTTAGTTAGGCCCGGTTTTTCCGTATCCTGTCCTTTATGCTTAACCCAGTATTCAATGTCTTCCAGCTTATCCAGCTCATCCAGCACCAACACGGGTTCTATGCCGCAGCGGTGGCATGTATAGAGATAGCGGCGCAATAAGGTAATCATCCACACGGGATTGTCGATACCAAAGTCGGCGCGGTCTTGATTATTGTGGCTATGCGTGCGCGTGACCAAAAAGGTAATGAGCAAACTTGCTGTGAGTATGAATGCTTGGACGCGGGTTAAATGGTCTTCGTGGGGGGAGGTTTCGTGATGGTCGCCTTGGGTTTGTTTAGCGTTTTTGTCGGATTGTTCTGGATTAGAAGGCGTGTCTGCAACGCTGGTAGTAGTCTGCTCTTGAGGCATCAGATCAGTTAACGGTGAAGCCCATTCGGGATTAACCACTACGCAGATAAGGACTATGCCGACTAAAAGCCAAGGCAACTTACTGGTCATTTCACTTTTATCTTCACGGTTATCGGAATGGTTTTTGGTTTTTTCTTGGGCATGGGCTAAATCATAAAGGTCAGCTGAGATGAACGCAAAGGCACGCAAATCAAGCCACCGCAACAACAGCCACGCCAACACCAAGCTAATCAGGCTTAAACAAGCTGCGTCCCCTAAAGAGAGGGGCATTGCAAAAGCACCTAAAGTGCCAAGAGTGAACATATAAAGCCATTTTAAAATCAGGCCATGATGAAGCAAACAAGTAAGCGACATAAAAATTGCCGTCAGTATTAACCAGCACCAGCCTTTAAACACTCCCGGCATCAAGCCATTCGGCGCAAACCAATAATTCCAAAACCCCAAGCGTGCATACAGTGTTTTTCCGTGTTTGCGCAAACTAAACCGACTGTCTATGGTGCTTGTCAAGGCAAAAATAATATTGCGGATTAAAATAAACGCCAGAGTGTTTTCGTCAGGGGGCGCATCGTCTGTGCTGTTGGCTTCGGGTTTAGGGTTAGGGAAATTGGGGTCTACATCAACGCGTATAATAAAACGCTTAACGTCACGCGGTAGTCGAGGTGTTTCATAACGGCACGCGTCTATTTTGTCCCGCTCATTCAAGGCTTCATCGACTAGCCGGGTTTTACCCACACCGCGTGTGCCTGTCACCAACAATACACCACCGCTATTAGTGGCGCGTTTGCAAAAATCGCGAATTTGTTGTTTTTTGCGGTGAAATTCTTCTCCTATGGCAGGGGGCATGGTTAAGGCTCCTGTGGGTTTGCATAATGCCATTGTCCGCCAAACCACAAGGGGTTGGACCAATCATAGCCGTTTAAAAAGTCATCGGGTGATGCCGTGTGCGGCATGTCCGCTTGCCGTGCCGCCCAATATAACAAAGCCATAGACCCTGGCTGCAAATACAGGGCTTCAAAGCCGTTGCTGTCAACTATAGGCCATAAGGTCAGCCAGCCCTCAATCAACAAATGCCTAACGTGCATTGTCACGGTATCGTGCAACAGCCCACGCCACGGTCTTGGGCCGCCTTTATTGGCTAAGCTATTGCTGGGCAACCGTACCCGCGTCGCTTCTTCATCAGAATAATGGTAAGGTAAAAAATCACATAAGGTACGCAGATAGGTATTCCAGGCTTTTCTGCCGGGTGGATCTTCGGGTTTTTCTTGTTTGTGATAATGGTTTATTAATACCGTATCAAATTGCTTTAAGGTTTCTAATGATTTACGCGCCCATGTGTCTATATCGGGATGATGTATCCAAGGCTTTGGGTTGTTTTGGATGTGTTCGGATAAACGCGAACTCAACCAACCTGCACCTAGCCATGCCAAACGGTTGTCGGCTGCTTGTGCGTCGAACTGGGATAAAAGCCGTTCGCGTTCGTTATGCCAACTGTCTGCCCCCCATAAGCCACCATCATTCCAAAGCAAATATTCGTTGTAACCTAAATTGCCTGGGTGTAATGCGCTTTGCTCGTAACGGTCGGAGCTAAAATTGAGTATCATCGCTTGGTTTAATGAAAATCCTACTTTTGTCGGGTAGGGATTTGCATTTCCCGCTAAGCTGTCGCGAGGTTTTTGGAAGAAAGCCAAGACGTTTTTGGGCTGGTTATTTGTTGCGTAGGGATTTTCTTCTCCAGCTAAGCTGTCGCGCAGTTTTTGGCAGAATAGCAAAACGTTTTTGGGTAAATCATCCGTGGGTTTTTCACCCATTAAATATAAGCATGGCGCAGTTAATTTTAATTTGTCGATATTATCTAGGTTTTCAATGCGTAAGTTGTTTTGGTTGCGTTTAAAACATTCGTTTAAAGTTCTTGTTGATGTTGTATTAAGTTCTCTCAAACCTGTAATCCAAGCACCACGCGTAAAAAATGCATGAAACCCGCTGTGTGTCCCCCCTAAAAAATCGTCCAAAGGCTTTGTAGACATTGCCGATGAGGTATTGATGTTTAATAGCCGAAAATGTACGCCCATTAGTGCTCTCCGTTAAAATACTGTAACCACATTGGCAATAAGTTATTGGCAAATACATAATGCTTACCGTCATTGGCATCGCCTTCCAGTATCGGTGTTGCTGCCAAACGGATTAAGCTGTCCTTTAATGCCGCTGGTTTCGCGTGGGGGAGTTCTTTTTCGAGTTCGGCCATATAAAAACCTAAACAGCAAGGCCATAGATTTTCCGCTTGTAGCAATGGCCGGGGTTGTGCGCTTGCCAGATTAGTCATGGCTATCCATAAATGGCCTTGGCTTAACAAGCTTTCAGGTTGCGTGCTTACATTAATGTTGTGTAACTGGTCTTGTATTTCGGCGATACGCTCTACCGATTGCCGCAATTCTTTGTGTATTTCTTTTAATACGATTTGTCGGGTGATTTGCCAGACTTGGGTGCTGACTATTTTTGTCGTGGAGTTCAGTTTAAGCAAAGTTTCGCACAAGGTTTGTCCAAAAAATTGCAATATCCACGGTACACCACGGCTGATGTCTATCAGTTCTTGACGGTAATAACGTGGCAATATCACGCCAAACCCCGCTAAGCGCGATTGTAAATAATCCCAAGCTTGGCTAGGCAGCCACGCACTTAAGGTTAATTTTTGGGCAAACGTGTTATACATAGGGCTGTCGCTGTTGTGGCTAGCGATGTTGAGGGCATAAGGCATGTCAGCACCAAATGGGTAAGAGGTGGCTATCAAGCACAGCTTGTTTGCTTGCAATAAAGGCCGGAATAAGCTGAATAACTCATAACGGTATTTGGCGTTTTGGGTGTCGGCTTTAACCAAATGCTCGGTTTCATCAAAGGTAAATAACACGGTATGGCCTGTGCGGGTTTTTATGCTGGTCAAATGTTGTTCTAAGCGTTCGCGGGCCTTTTTGCGTTTGTCTTTGTTTTCTTCATAAGCGCTGCCCCAATCATAATCAAATAGTTGGCCTTGTTTTTGGAACAGAGCCGCCATTTCTTTAAAAAACCAAAATTCAAGTTTAATGCCGAACATTTCGCTTTGGCTGAGTTCAGTTTTGCCCTCAAAATTAAAAGATAAACACACCCGCTTCGGTTGCTGTTTTCGGACTTCATACAAGATGCGCTCACGCAAACAGGTTTTGCCCATACGCTGACCGCCGATAATCAGGGTCGCACTGCCTGTACTTTCGTGTTGGTCAGCTGCGTTTAAGCAACTCCAGAGGGTTTGTATTTCAGAGTCCCGATATAAAAATTGGCTGCCTATTAAATTGCCTAAACCGAAGGCTGCACGAAAAGCTAAGGCCGGGTTGATAGAGAGTTGGGTGCCGGCGATACGGTTTAGCCATTGCAACGCTTCGTCAGGCTGTTCTGTGTGTAATAAGGCGAGGGTTTGCTGTTCAGTTAAACCAATCGCAACCCCGTTTAAGTCGCTAGGTGCATGGCTTTCACCCAAACATAACCACAGCCCCTTAGGTAACGTGCGTAAGGTTGCCCGAGTAACCGAAGACACTTTCGGCAATAAATACACCCGATCAAAATCTTGCCAATATAAAAATAAGGGAGGCTGGACTAAGGCTAAACACCATGCAGGGGTTTGATAAGAAACACTGCCTGCCCCGAGTTTGGCTAAGAGTTTCTGGGCGATAGGGTCAATATCGTTAGGGTTGCTAGGTGTAGTCTGGAATAGTTGGGGGGCGACCTCGTAAAAGCCTAGCCTTAGTTGTTGCTGATCCAGCACGGTTTCTGCATTAAGGTTTAACAGCGCGGCAAGGTCTTCGACGGCTACAGGATGTGCATCCAATAGCGTCCAAATGTCCATAGGCAACAAACTCGCGGCAGGTAAATACACGCGGTTTGCTAACGCCTTTTCTTCGGGTTTTAGCGCATAAAAAGGTTCGTTTGCACACCATGCGCCTAGGGCGCGTTGGGGCAGCGTACCGAGTACAGCCATAATATCGGCTACTTTGTTAGTTTGGCCTAGTAGTTTGGTTAATGCGGTGTTGACGTTTTCAGGCTGGGGCAGCACAGAGGTTAAGGCTGCCGCTATACTGTCGGGTAAGCGATGGTGGTGATGCCATAAGGTCAAAGCCCAATAAGCGTGGTTTTGTGAGCCTAGCCACGGTAACAACAAGGCATGAAGCTGTTCTAGCTGTGTACTAGCGGGAGCACTGAGGGCTAGATCGGGTGAAAACAGCGGTATGTTTTCTGTACTGGCTAAATCCTGCGTCGGATGCCATAAGTCATTTGCCACCGATACATTAAATTTATGGCTAACCAAGTCTTTAAGCAAGCTACGTTCTTCATGGCTCCAAACATCGCCATCCAGCCAGTAAAAGGGTTCTGCGCAATCTGTATAAGCGATGAGCAAGGCTTCTAAGCGTTGCCAAGTGCCTAGCCATTGTGGGTCAGACGAAAAATGGCTTAAATTGCGCTCTATGGCAACAGGGAAAGGGACGGTGAACGATTGGCCCAATTCCAAATCGCTAAAGTCGAGTTGTAAGTCGCCGATTAATTTGTTGTCGGTATCGCTGTGCAAATCTAGGGTCAAGGTGCTTAAATGGTCGTCAGCTTGCAGGAGTTTTGGGAGTCCGGCTTGATTGATAGCTAGACCCTGCCATGACAGCTGGTTTAAATTTAAATGTGCCGGAAAATAATTATGCAAATTTAAGCTAAGTTTTAAGTGTTTGCTGTCTAGCCAATGGTCTTGTGTTTCTAAAATTAAATAATGGTCTGGTTGTTGGCGCACTTGCTGATCCAAATCGCGTAAAGATTGTTCGATATATTCAGACCAAATTTTTTCGAGTGCCTGCCAGCCTAAAGCGGGTAAGGCTTGTTGTGCGGCTAGGGTAAAACGTTCATTACCAATCACGACAATATGTTCGCGTAAGCGTCGCCAAGCCGCACGTTCTGCCCAGGCTTTATGTGGTTGCTGTTGGCGGGCGTGGCGCACCATCTGGAGTATGTTTTGCAAATTGTCTAACCAAGCTTGCCAGCTCGTATTGTCACCAAAAATATCGGTAAGCAGTTCCCAATCTTGGTTGGACACAATGAGTTGTTCATTGGCTAATGCCAAAGCATTAAGAGGTTTGGGGACTGGGCTGGGTTCATTAAGAGGTTTGGGGACTGGGTTGGGTTCAGTGCCACTGACTAAACCGTTT
>JABFST010000401.1 GCA_013140465.1 Methylococcaceae bacterium | reverse complement strand
TTCTAAAGCGTTGTCAGGCGATTGTTTTTGATTATAAAAAATGAAATATCTATCATCTGATAATTTATTACTTTGATCGACACCAAAGCAACTAAAATCAATGACCTTAGAAACTGAAAAACTTATATTAAGACTGACTTCAATAGTAGTGGAATTAGTTATATCAGCTATTTTTACTCTTTGTCCTTTAATAAAGGTATACATAATACTTGCCAAGTGATTAAAATAATTGTTAAGTATAGCTATTTATTACCTGTTTTCAACATTAATTTAAACATTGTCAAAAATCTCTGCACACGACAAAAACCAATCCCCGAGCCTTAACCTCATAGCTTGAAAGAACGGAAAGAACGGGCTCAGGTTTTGCAACGGAAAGAACGGGGTCAGGTTTTGCAATATTGCCTATAGCCATCAGCCCCAACAGCTATCGCCGCCTACGCCAGTATCCGAAATCACACCAGCTACGCCGTCAAAACCCGGCAAGTCCACACCCTTAACCCCAAACATTGCGATCAGCGATTGGGTTGCACCCAACCCCCAGCCCATGCCGACTAAGCCTGTGGTTTTAGCAAGTGCTAAAGCGGCATGGTTAAGCTTACCGAGCGTGCTGTTATTGTTGTGGATGGGCTGGCGTTACCGCCGCCGTAGGGTGATGCGCACACACGCCACCGATGACGAGTATAAAATCCTAGGGCTACAGTTTAATAACACCGCGCCCAACATCAGCGCGGCCTTTACCGGGCCAGACATTGCCCGGGCGGCACAACAACTGTTACGCCCCAAGTGGCTAGCCAGTAGCCGCTTGCATATCGCCGACACCGTAACCGCCAGCGCGCAAGCCTTCGGCCTGTTTACCCCAGTTTATCAGCAACGCCCCATACAGCCCGAGTATCTGGTGTTGGTGCAAAGCCTACACAGCCAAGACCAGCTTGCCGACTTGGCCGAAACCCTAATAGCCGCCTTAAGCACCCGTCAGGTCAGAATTAGCAGCTACCGCTTCCGTGATGACCCGCGTTTGCTGATACCGTGGCGCTTGGCAGACGGCGCAACCGCCGCGCACAGCTTGTCCGAGTTGGCCTTGCACCAAGCCACGGCGCGTTTGATTATCATCAGCGATTGGGGCATTTTGTTCCACCCATATCAACATGACCGCCCACGCGCCTGGGTGGGCGAACTGGACACCTGGTTGCAACGCGTGTGGCTAAGCCCCGGTTACGACACCCCGCAAGCGGCGCAGCTAGCCCAAACCCAAGCGCAAGACCTTAATTTGCACTTATTGCCCTTAACCGCAGCACACATCCCGCAACTGGCGGAATGGCTAAGCCAAGACCCGCCGTTACCCGCCGCAACTGGGCAAACCGACGACGGCTTTATCTTGCCGCCTATTTTTAGCGACACCGCCGAATCATGGCTGGAATGGCGACCACCGCACGGCATCCGCTTAAACGACTTAAGCACACAATTACGCGCCTATTTAGGCGCAGAGGGCTTTTTGCTGTTACAAGCCTCGGCGGTGTTTCCGAAACCCTTGTGGGCCTTGGTGCAACTGCTCGATAGCCAGTTGCTCCCTAGCCAGCAAGCCGTACCCAAACAATCTGCAAGCCGCCGGATGTTCTGGCTGAAAAAGCCCAGCCCAACTGTTGCCACGCCACCCAATCTCACCCAACAACGCTTGGCCCGCGAACAGCGGTTGCTGCGCCTCAGCCGCTTGCCGTGGCTGCGCCATGCGTATACGCCCGACTATTTACGCCTACACTGGCTCAAAGCCCTCAGCCGCCACCAACGCCATAGCCTAAGCCAGCTCTGGCGCGGTTTGCTCAGCCAGTTACAGGCCAGTAGTGGCAATAAACCCATAGACTTGCCTATAGCCATGCCCAAACACAGCCGTTTGCAATGGCAACATTGGCTGAATGCCCAAAGCCCGCACAGCAGCCTTAATGACCCTATTTTTGCCAACATCGTGTTGGGCGGCAAACTGGGTTTGCTGGATTTCCGTGTGCCGATGGCGATAGCCAAACTATTACCCGATACGGTGCAGTGGCTGGATGTGCGCCCCGCCGTAATCGCAATCTTGCTGACTATTGCCAGTACAGTTTGTTTTAATTGGGCGTGGCAAGAAACGGGTCTACAGCTTGTTCCGCAGTTGTACCGCCAGTGGCAAGCCCAAGAAAATGCCCGTTGGCAAGTGCAACTGGCGTATCCCGCCGCGCGCGCTGCCCTTGCCGACAGCCTGGCTAGCCAATTGCAGGCAGAAAAATTTACCACTAGCCTAACCGTAAACCCGCGTCTAAACAGCCAACAACATTCCCGCATCCACTATGCGCTGGGCGGCGAAACCGCTGCCCAGCGCGTAGCGGAACACCTGGCCTGGCTCAGTTATAACGCGCCCGTAGACGTAATCGCCAGCCCCGACCTTGCCGCCCACCAACTACAAGTGGAACTCAGCCAAAGCTACCAGCCAAATACAGGGTTTAATGATGTGTTGCGTTATGGCTATAAAAAAACCAGCCTGAAAACCGATAGCCTACCGCTAGAACCCGACATGGTGGTCATCAAACCCGGCTCGTTCATGATGGGTTCTAAAGTAACCGAAGCAGACAGTTTCGATTATGAAAGCCCACAACATAAAGTCACTATCACCTACCCGTTTGCTATTGCAAAGTATGAAGTAACGTTTGCCGAGTATGACCGTTTTGCGCTAGCGACAGGCCGAACCTTACCCAATGATAAGGGCTGGGGACGAAAAAATCGGCCCGTGATAAATGTTAGTTTTGACGATGCCATTGCCTATACCCGTTGGTTATCTGCACAAACAGGCAAAAATTACCGTTTGCCCAGCGAAGCCGAATGGGAGTATGTTGCCAGGGCAGGAAGCCAAACTGCGTACTGGTGGGGGGACAAAGTGGGTAGCAACCATGCCGTGTGTGACGGTTGCGGCAGCCAGTGGGATAACAAACAAACCGCCCCTGTGGGTGCGTTTAAGGCCAACCGTTTTGGTGTGTATGATACGGCGGGTAATGTATGGGAATGGACGCAAGATTGTTGGCACGACAGTTATAACAACGCGCCTAATAACGGTTCGGCATGGTTGGCGGCAAATGACGGCGAGTGCAACCGCCGGGTGGTTCGGGGCGGTTCGTGGGAAGACTATCCACAGTACCTCTGGTCGGCTAAGCGCATCTGGTACTATACCGATGTTGCCTTCAACTTCTTCGGCTTTCGCGTCGCCAGGGCCTTGTAACTTTATCCTTTAGGGTTTGTTCCTTTGTTTTTTGCAGGGGCGTAGGGGTGCTTCCTTACGTCAGTCATCCTACTTGCTATATTTCAGCTTATGACAACATAAATTGACAATAAAATATTATTAATTGACAATGTTGCTTTTAAAGTTGAATTTAAATGACTGATATGCCCAAATTACGCAAAAAAACGGAAGAAATTCGCCAATTTATTATTGCCCATGTAGAGCAACATCCCAAAGACATCGCTAATTTAACGGCAAAGCAGTTTGCTATAACGCGCCAAGCCGTTAACAAACACATCCAAAATTTAGTGGAGCAAAAAGCGTTATTGGTTACTGGCTCAACACAAAGTCGGCATTACAGTTTGCAGCCGCTTGAACGTTGGGAAAACACTTATCCGCTCGATAAAGCACTTGAAGAGCATATTGTTTGGACACAGGATATTTTTCCAAGATTAGGCAAATTACCAGAAAACGTCATTGATATTTGGCAATATGGTTTTACTGAAATGCTGAATAACGCAATTGATCATTCGTCGGGTGAAAAAGTTGATATTCTTTTACTAAAAACAGCCGCGTATTCTGAAATTGTGATTGGCGATAATGGCGAGGGTATTTTTAAGAAAATTCAGCGCGTATTAAATTTAGCGGATGAAAGACAAGCCTTGCTTGAATTGGCAAAAGGAAAACTAACCACAGATCCTAACAACCACAGTGGTGAAGGTATCTTTTTTTCGTCGAAGGTATTTGATAGTTTTTGGATTGCATCAGGAAACCTGCTCTTTGACCACCGGCATGAATATAACGATAGTCTTGATGAAGTGGAGTTCTCCACGCAGGGGACAGTCGTTTCAATGCTATTAAAAAACAACTCTTCGCATAATATTACCAACGTTTTTGATGCGTTTACGGATGAGGATTATAGTTTTGCAAAAACCATTGTGCCTGTCCGTTTAGCGCAATATGGGCATGAAAAACTGATTTCCCGCTCACAAGCCAAACGCTTAGTAGCGCGTATTGACCGATTTAAAATCGTTGTTTTTGATTTTGAAGGGGTTGAAACCATAGGCCAAGCGTTTGCAGATGAGATTTTTCGGGTTTTTAGTAAACAGCATCCCGATGTTGAATTGCATTATGTCAATGTGTGTAAAGAAGTTGAGCAAATGATTTCACGCGCGGGGTTTAAACCGAGGTAGTCGTGTGCTAGGGCAACAGCTTTACTTTCACAGTCTGGCGTTTGGGAACAAGACAAATCGCCGGAGTGCAACGGCTTTAGACGTTGCCGTGGCGGCAGCGAAGCGGGCAAGGTCTAAAGCCCTTGCACTCCAGCCATACCACCGTATTTACTCGGTGCAGACTTACCACGCAACCCCAGCCCCGAATGATTAACCAGCCAGTCCACCATGAAGCCATTACTAAAACTGCACACTATCGCCCTAATAGCTTTGCTGCTAAACAACGGCTTAGCCCTAGCCGACACCTCCCCACTTGCCGCCAGTTGCCAGCAAACCGATAACACCCTCGCCCCCACGATGGTGGCAATCCACCCTGGCTCGTTTTTGATGGGTTCGCCCAAGGATGAACAAGTCCGCGATACAGACGAATCCCCCCAACACTCTGTCACCCTGCCTAGGCCGTTTGCCATCAGCCGCTGTGAAATTACCGTGGGGCAATTTAGGCAGTTTGTGCAAGACACGGCGTATAAAACTACTGCCGAAACCACAGGTAAAGGCTGTTATAGCTGGGATGCCGCCCAAAAAAAATGGCAACCAAACGCTGGCAACAGTTGGCAAGCCCCAGGGGTTAGCCAAACCGACTTACACCCCGTGGTGTGCGTGTCGTGGCAAGATGCCCAACAGTTTCTTGATTGGCTGTCACAACGTACCGGTGTGGCTTACCGTTTGCCCACCGAAGCGGAATGGGAGTATGCCGCGCGTGCTGGTACCCAAACGCCGCGCTATTTTGCTGATAGCGAACAATGCCGTTATGCCAATGGTTTAGGGCAAGAAGCCAAAGCGATAGTTGATAAAAACTGGACGTTGGCAAGTTGTGACGATGGTTTTGTGTATACCGCCCCGGTTGCCAGCTTTGCCGCCAATCCGTTTGGCTTGTTTGATATGTTGGGCAATGTCTATGAATGGACTCTGGATTGTTATCATGACAACTATAACAACGCGCCTAATGACGGTTCGGCCTGGTTGGCGGCAAATAGCGGCGAGTGTGGCCGCCGGGTGGTTCGGGGCGGTTCGTGGAACTACAATCCGCAGTTCCTCCGGTCGGCTATCCGCTACGGGGGCAATTCTGATGATGCCAACAGCAGCCTCGGCTTTCGCGTCGCCAGGGCCTTGTAACTTTGGCCTTTAGTGTTTGTTCCTTTGTTTTTTTGATTTTTTGCCTCGTTCCCAAGCTCTGGCTTGGGAATGCCTACCTTCAAGCTCTGCTTGAAGTTCGCATACACCAAGCGGAGCTTGGTCATAGGCATTCCCAAACTGGAGTTTGGGAATGAGATGATGATAAAAAACTGGAGTTTGCGAACTCGATGGGCAGCAGCCTAGGAACAGGACAAATCCCCGGACTGCAACGGCTTTAGACGTTGCCGTGGCAGCAGTGCAGACTAGCGGGCAAGGTCTAAAGCCCTTGCACTCCAGCCATACCACCGTGTTTACGCGGTGCAGACTGTCTCGTTCCCAAACTGGAGTTTGGGAACGAGATAACCAATCCGCTCTACGCCCTAGTGCTTTTCCGCCAACAATATGTCTCGTTTCCAAGCAAGTGCCCGTATGGAGCTTGCGGAATACAGGGATTCGTACCGCCAACCTTCGCACATTCCGCTACGCTTCATGCGCGCTACAGCGTAACTATTCAGCATCCGGGGCACAACAGCCGTTCGCTGAGCGAAACAGCCGTTCGCTGAGCGGAGTCGAAGCGAACAAACCGGCTTCGACTCCGCTCAGCCTACGGTAAAGACTCCGCTCAGCTTACGGTAAAGACTCCGCTCAGCTTACGGTAAAGACTCCGCTAAGCCTACGGTAAATTTGACTTATTAGAAGTCGCTCTGAATAGTTAGGCTACAGCTGGCATAAAACGCCTTTATTCGACGGGTATTTATTACCGATTTTAGCTTGTTGGTGGCCTAAGCAAACTATATACTGATGCTATATACAAATAGAGGTGAGGTTTATCATGTTGCAAGGCAGTGTTTTTAACAATAACAAAACCCAGGCCGTGCGTTTACCTGTGGAAGTGCGTTTTAATGATTCGGTTAAAAAAGTCAGCATCCGCATGAATGGAGAAGAACGCATACTCTGCCCAGTGGAAAACACTTGGGACAGTTTCTTTTTAAGCGGGGAAAAGGTGAGTGACGACTTTCTGCAAGAGCGGGCGGAACAAACCGAAACGCCGCGCGAAGCCTTATGATTCTTAAGTACATGTTGGACACCAACATGGTTATTTATGTCATTAAACACCGCCCTATTGAAGTGCTGGACACCTTTAACCAATCTGTTGGGCAATTGTGCATATCCAGCATCACCTTGGCGGAGCTGTTGCATGGGGTAGGCAAAAGCACCCAAGCGGCACACAACCTGCGGCAGGTGGAAGATTTTATCTCGCGCCTACAAGTGCTGGACTACACACCTAAAGCCGCCGCGCATTATGGCGATATTCGCGCCGCTCTTGAAAAGCAAGGCAACAGCATCGGTGTGAATGACTTGCATATTGCCGGACACGCGCGTAGCGAAGGTTTGGTGTTAGTGACGAACAACACCAAAGAGTTTGTTCGGGTTGCAGGGCTTAGGGTAGAAAATTGGGTTTAAGCGGTTTTGTTAGCCTTGTAGGCCGGAATAAGCCGCATTGAGCGTAAGCGAAAAGCGGCGTTTCCGGCAAAGCGAGGCTGCGGTGTGCCGGAAACGGCAGTTTTCACTTACGTTCAAACAGCCTTATTCCGGCCTGTCATAAAAAAGTCAACCCCCAATTTATAGCCTATTTTCAAGTCATTACCCCGCACGAATCCCTCTTTTTTAAAAATCTAAAAAAGCTTGAATTTAGTGCGG
>JABFST010000501.1 GCA_013140465.1 Methylococcaceae bacterium | reverse complement strand
CTCCAACAAGTGCGGCACGATAATCATATCTACGCTATCGTTTTGCAAAGGCAGACAATAGGCTTTGGCGCGGATTTTTCGGCTGCCCCCGCAACCTAAACCTTTGGCATCGAGTATGGTGAAGTTTTTGTAAAGCGTGCAGTCGATAAAATCATCCTCCCAGCCCAAGCCACCAATTTGCAAAACCGTCTGCTGGCAACTGACCGTCATCGCGCGTTGCAAATAATCGGCTTCGAGTTCCTTTAACAGTTTGCCCCTAGGGGTTTCATACCAGGCAAACAAAAAATTTCGTTTCATCAATCACACTCAACACAACATGACGCTAATGTTTTACATTAAAAAAAATGATACAATCAACGTCGATGTTGACTATACACTTTGGGTTTAAAGATGATGCGTAATAATTTTAACAGATCGGTTAATTTTTTATTAATTTCAATGTCTTTAATTATGGCGGGCTGTACCGAAGCGCCTAAGGCACCACTGAGTATGGAAGAGCCAGCGCCCGATACCAGCGCACAAAACGACAATTCCGACTACACGCCTTACCCCTCGTTGCGCAAGCATAAGTTCAACAAAACCGCATCTACCCACAAAAATACGGTGTGGGAACGCCTGTTATCCTTATACGCCTTGCCTGAAATCAACAACCCACGCATAGACCGCGAGCTAGACTGGTATCTGGAACATCCGGCCTCTCTGGCGATCATCCAACAACGCGCCGAGCCTTACCTTAACCACATCCTTGACGAAATCGAAGCCAAAGACATTCCAGGCGAACTGGCCTTATTGCCCGTCGTGGAAAGCGCCTTTGTACCCGATGCCTACTCTAAGGCCGATGCTTCAGGACTTTGGCAATTCGTGCCGTCTACTGGCAGGGAATATGGCTTGCAGCAAAATGACTGGTATGACGGTCGCCGTGACATCTACGCCTCTACCAAAGCCGCAACTACTTATTTAAAAGAACTGAGCGAAACTTTTGATGGCGACTGGCTATTGGCCTTAGCGTCTTATAACTGCGGCAAAGGACGGGTCAGAAAATCCATAGAAAAAAATGAGTTTCGCAGCTTGCCTACAGATTATTGGTCTTTAGACTTACCAGAAGAGACTCAAGATTATGTACCACGCTTATTAGCCATTGCCAAATTATTTGCCAATGCCGATGAATACAACATCCATTTGCAGCACATCCCCAACCGACCGTATTTTGAAGTCATCGACATCAAAGCCCCGCTAGATTTGCATAAAGCCGCAAAAATGGCGAACACGCCGCTGCACACGTTTATGAAGCTAAATCCTGGCTTTAACCGCGCCAGCACCGCACCACAAGGCCCACACCGATTATTAGTGCCTGTAGAACAAGCCCAAGCATTTAAAAACAATCTGGCTATGCTGCCCTATTCCGAACGCGTCACTACCCGCCAATACGATGACGAACCCATCGTTAAAGCACACGCGTCTGAAAAACATGAAGAAAAACCTGTGCAATTTGCGCGCGAAGACAATGCCAGAGCACGTTTGATGCCCTATAAAGTGAAAGCGGGCGAAAGTTTGGCGACGATTGCCAGCAAAACCAATACGACTGTGCGCTCGTTACGCGAGATCAACCATTTGGCGGGCAATACCCTACATAGAGGTGCAAACATCCAAATACCCAGCACGTCTAAAGCCCGCGACCTGCCGCTATTGGCTACCGCCAAAAGCAAATCCACAGGCAGCCAAGTTTACGCTATAAAAAAAGGCGACACTTTTTACAATATCTCCCAACGTTTTGCAGTTACACCTAAAGATATTGCCAGCTGGAATAACATCAGCTTAAAAACAGCCTTAATTCCGGGCCACAAGCTCACCATCAAAAGCATCAACCCACAATTGGCGAGCGCATCCAGCTCTACCCGCCTAATCAGTTACACGGTGGGCAAAGGCGACACGCTCATGCAAATCTCCAGAAAGTTTAGCGTCTCGCTTGCCGACCTGCGCAAGTCTAACGCCGCCGCCTTAGTTAAAGGGCTGCGTCCGGGGCAAAAACTGAAGGTGATTATTGATAACAACCCCTCCTCAAGCTAGCTCTCAGCCACTCTTGATTTGTCGGGTTCTAGTGGCGGCTGTCCAACAAAGCCACTGCCCACCACAAACGGGGGTTAATAGCCCTATTGACAAGAGACTATGTAGCATCCCCATCCATAATATCGGGCGTATTCAGGATATTGCCCAACAAATCACTAACTGCACTGTTGGCGACGCCACGCACTTTAATGTTGTTCCGTATCGTGCTTTTGTAGTTTTCATGTAGATGACCATGAAAAATATGCTTGACTCCCATAGCTGCCGCCAAGTCGCCTATCGCCTTAAAGCCATGACGATGCGAACCGGGGGCTTCGTGGGTAACGAGGATGTCGGCCTTTAAAGCCTTTAAGGCTTCAAATTCGTCATGCCAAATAGCCGACTGATATTTTAAGGACATGCCCGCGTTTTTGATGCCGTGCGGCTGATGGTGCAAATAGTGCTGCTTGCCCTGCCATTTAGGCGGTTGCGGCGGATACCAAACCCTGCCTAAAAAAATGCCGCCCAATCCCGCAACCCTCAGTCCTGCAATTTCAGTCACTTTAAGGTGTAAGCCCTTATCTGAAAACGCGGAGTTAAACAGGTTATGGTGTTTGCTGGGCGATTCAAAATCATGGTTGCCCGCTATCCACCAAATCTCAGTCAGGCCAATAATGTCTTTTAAATAATGCTCTAGTGGCACATCCAAATCATAATCGCCCAACAATATAACGGCTTCGGGACGATGCTGGCGAACCGCCGCAATTAATGGCCGAAAATTCCCATGCGGGTCGCCCGCAAACAAGATCCTATTGTGTCTGTCCATCAGTTATCTGGTTAGTCATACTTGCGTGCCCTTGGCTTATCTCAGCGCGTCCATATCTAGTTGTAGGGCCTTACCGCCAGCATGATGGGGTAGTGTAAACCCTTTAAGGAGTAGCCTCCTGAAAGCTATCCGTTAGCGAAAACCCAGCACCATCACACCAGCTCTCTGGCCCGAATAAAAGCTTCCCTAAAATCCATATACAAAGGCTGGTCTGTGGTCAGCATTAGCTTAAGCATTGCATTTTGTAGCTGGTATTTAACATTGCCGACCGCCAACGCGCCCACACCAACAGCACCTTGCGCCTTGCCCGCATGAACCAGCGGCACACCCAAATCGCCACGCTTTATGCCTTCTATGCCTAAAGGGGGTACGGCATTGACATCGCCCGCCACTTTTAATTGCTGCGCAGCTTGCAACACAGAAGCACCCAAAACCTGCACCCCTGCTTTTGCGGCACAAAATATAATGTCAACGTCCGCTACCAACTTACTTTTGTCGGCATCAGAACCCGCAACGGCGGCAGTCAGGGTGCAACCAAAACGGCGGTTATAGGCTTTGGCGACATCTGCCGCATTGTCCAGCGACAAATGGTCAACTAAGGCTGTTTGCGCACCCGCCAAAGACGCGATGATGCCTGTTGCAATCCCTACAGGCCCCGTACCACCAAACACTAACGCCGTGCATTCGTTTAACGCCTTGCCGTGTTTGCTGTTAAGTTCTTTTTCAACACAAGCCACCAAGGCTGCCGCCGTGGTGAACGCACCACTAGGGTCGGCAAACACCGACACTTCAAAAGGCGGCACCATCGCTTGCCTGGCAGTATCCAGCATATCCACCGCCAACCCCAAATCACGACCACCAATAAAAATGCCGGTACGCTTTACGCCCGTGGGGCCACGCGAAAAAATGGCATCTTGCGTAAGCCCGTATACCCTATCCAGCTTGACATTGCTATAGGGCATCAGCACATCAAAACCCGCATCCATAGCCATGTTAATGTCAAACGGGCTATTGTTGGGCATGGGGTCAAGCATGTGTAGAATACTGCGCTTCTCCATTAGAGATCCTCTTGGTAATGGCGGTTTTAATTAAAGCCGCCTAAAGCATTAAGATTTAGACTTGATATAGTCTCTAGCAACCGCAAAAGCGTGTTCAAAATGCAGATAGACGGGCTTGTCGCTTTCCAACATTTTTTTCAGTAGACGGTTTTGCGCATGGTATTTGATGTTGCCTATCGCCAATGCGCCTATGCCGACTGCGCCACTGGCAGAACCTTCAATGGCAGTGCCATTATGGAACGCATCAACACCCGCAATCCCAGACGGCGGCACGGCATTCACATCAGCCGCCACTTTTAGCTGCGGTGCGCTGGCAATCAATTCGGCACTTAACAGCTCAATTCCCGCCGCGCCCGTGGCAAAAACCACATCGGCGGTCGTAATGTATTCGGCTTTGTCGGCATCAGCACCTGCCGTAATTGTGATCTTGCCATCACCGAATTCGTTGTTGCACAAATCCGCAATATGCTGGGCTTTGTCCAACTGCCTGCCAATAATCCTGACATGTGCGCCCGCTTGCGCGGCAATCACTGCCGCAGCTTGGCCTACCGGCCCTGTGCCGCCTAAAGCCAAAATGTTTTTGCCTTCTAAGGTGGTGTTAAACTTATTGATTAACTCATGTTCGACCGCAGCCACCATGCCCGCTGCCGTGGTAAATGCCCCGCTAGGATCGGCAAAAACCGACACTTCAAAAGGCGGCACCATTGAACGCTTGGCTGTTTTTAACATGTCCATCGCTTGCTTAGTGTCACGTCCGCCGATAAAAATGCCTGTGCGCTTTAGGTTTTTTGCGCTACGCGAAAAAATGGCGTCTTGCACCAAGCCTTGGATTTCGCTGGCTTCAACATTGGTATAGGGCAATGCCGATACCCAACCCGCATCCAACGCCATATTCACGTCAAAAGGGCTGAGGTTTTTAGCCGTGGTCAGCATGTGTAAAATAAATGGTTTTTCCATGATAGCTCCTTAAGGTATTTAACCGTTAAGTATAAAATAAATACCCCGCAAACACCACGAAACCTGCGTTATCACGCCCAAAAAGTAAAAAATTAGGCCGCACTCAAATCACCACCCATACTTTGCACAAAAAAATATTTCGCTATCAGCCTGTAATTTTACAAAATCTCTACTACACTTAATAATGACAATTTTTTTAAATCGGCAGACCGCTCGTTGCGCCAAGAAACGCCAAAATAGTGACTTACCAGCCGCCATATAACGTTATAATCTACTCCATAAAGTGCCAGCAGACCTCCCAACTGTAGTTGGCTTGCAAAGTTCACACCTATTGCCGTTGTTTTTTGACAAACCCATGAAACTTACTAGACAGCCAACCGAGTACCTTATGCACAGGCTCAAAGAATTCGTGCCAGCCCCAAAACCGCACAACATTAAGTTATGAAGGACACTACAACCATCACCCTTGCCTCGTCCAACGCCTTGACTAAAATCAATGTTGAAGACTTACAAGTAGGCATGTACGTCTCCCAGCTAGACAAGCCGTGGCTGGAAAGCAACTTTATCTATCAAGGGTTTGAGCTAAAAAACCAAGCGGACATCAATGCCGTTAAACAGCAGTGCCGATTTGTTTATATAGACCGCAAAAAAGAAAACAAATCCCTCAGTTTTCAGGCCAGCACACCCGAATTCGGCAAAGAAAGCACAATTGCGAGTGCCCGCCCGCCTAGGCCGTTATCCACCTTCAGCAAAGAAATTGACCGTGCGGGCTATGTTTACAAGGAAACCAGCAGCCTCGTCAAAAGCTTTATGGACGATATGTTTCTGGGCCGCACCATTTCCGTCAAAATGGCCAAAAAAGCCGTTTCGGACTGCGTCAATAGCGTACTCAATGCCCCTGATGCCTTGCTCTGGATGACCCAGCTGAAAAACCGCGACCTATACACCTCGCAGCACAGCATGAACGTCTGTATATTAGCGATTACCTTAGGCCGCCAAATCAACCTTTCCATAGACCAACTCAATGTCTTGGGCCTCTGCGGCATGATGCACGACATGGGCAAAATGCGTGTACCGCTGGAAATCCTAAACAAACCGGGTTCCTTAGGGGCTGAAGAATTAAAAATCATGCAAAGCCATGCGGAAATGGGCTGGAGGCTGTTACAGTCCAGCAAAGAAATGTCCAGCGAAGCCATAGAAGTCGCGCACAGCCATCATGAACGCCTAGACGGCACAGGCTACCCACGCAAACTAAAAGGCAGCGAAATTAGCCTGTATACGCGCATAGTGGCGATTGTCGATATGTATGACGCGATCACTAGCGACCGCGCTTACCAAAAAGGCCGCACCCATATCGATGCCATCAGCATTATGACCAAACTGTGCGGCAACCATCTCGACGCCGACTTGACGTACAAATTTATCGAATGCCTGGGCATCTATCCGCCCGGCAGTATCATAGAAATGAGCAACGGCGAAATCGCCATTGTCGTTGAAGCAAACCAAGAGAAAAAACTAAAACCCAAAATCATCATCTTGCTGGACGAGCTTAAACGCCCCCGCCCCGAGCGCTTGGTTGACCTTTCTAAAATCGACGTCGATTCTACCGGCCAGCCTTACCAAATCTTAAAAACCGTCAGGGCTGATGCGTTCGGCATCGACCTTAACAAGTACTACCATAACGGTGTCATCGCCAAAGGTTTGGCATCGATGTAAGCCAAGTGCTTTTTAGCATTAATGGGCAAAAGCCTTGCCCACTGACTGCCCTCAGTTTAGCGAATGTAACGGCTTTAGACGCTGTACTCTGGGCTTCATTACCAACGTCTAAAGCCGGTGCACTACAGCTAATTGGGCAGTGGCCTACTAACCCGGCCTTTAACCACCGTCCAAATAAGCCTCAATTTGCAAACACCCCTTTATTTAGCGCAAATTGTGTATATTAGTACAGTGCGGCTTCTAAATTGGTTGCCATTGTCTACCATACATCGCCAAACTCTGGGGTTGGTTGGACTGGGGCCAGCATAGTTGACAACAATATCAGTCTGCACATCATTATCATCACGATGACCGCAGCCGCCACCTAGCAAATTGGGATACTCTGGACCACACATGGTCTCGAGTGTTTTGTAACTATAAGCAGGCAGAACGTATGACCGTTGGTCTCTATATATAGAGGAACTCAAGCTTTGTGGCCCGACAGGCCCTTGCTCCCCTTGCGGGCCTGTAGCCCCCACATCGCCCTTAGGGCCTTGCTGACCCGTCAGGCCAATAGGGCCTTGGACACCCGGAACACCCTGTAAGCCTTGTTTGCCCGGCAGCCCCATCTCCCCCGGCAGCCCGCGTTCGCCTTGAATCCCCCTTGCCCCCACATCACCTTTTAAACCTTGTATGCCTTGAGGGCCCATTGCCCCTTTCAAGCCTTGCGGCCCGGCAT
>JABFST010000046.1 GCA_013140465.1 Methylococcaceae bacterium | reverse complement strand
CCCTACAATAGCTCATCGGCCTGGAAATATTTTTGCTGGCGGATGACCCGTGGCGCTTGTTTTTACCACAGACCACCTTGCTGCGCCTGTTAATGGACTATGACTACCGCCTGGCTTGTATGGAGGAGTTTCATCCCTAAGCGGTCGCCATGAGTTTGCTGAAGGACATCAAGAAAGAGTTCTCTCTGTGTGAGATAGCCATCATGACCTGCACCACCTGCGGGCGGATTCTGGGCTTGCGTGACCGTGGGCACTTGTGTTCGTGTGCCATTGCTGATATTGCCGTTTACACGCCCCACGCCAACTAGGAAAGCCATTTCAGCCAAGCCCACAGGGTGTTTAAAAACGGCGTCTGCGTCTTGCAGCCCGTAAGATGGGTAGAGGAGATAACCGAAACCGATCATAATTATAGGCACGGTCTTTGGTATTGTAGACTACATTAAAAGGGAGATGAGCCGTCTTTTATTAACCCGCAACTAGCCTCGATGCTGCAAAGCAGGTTAGAGAATTTTTTGCGTGCAGCGGATTTACCACAGCCATAACTCACCCCCAAAACAGCGGCAGATTTGTTGTTATGCTGACGGGCGTTAAAACTGATATTAACCTCAATCCCTACCTCCAGTATCCAGCAAGACGTTTACGGGTGCATCTTCATGCGTGTATTCGTTTAACAGACAATCGTCACCTTTACTTTGGCACTCATTCACTAAGCCACATTTAGGGCAAGCCTCATAAACTAAAAACCTACTCTCTATCCAGCCCAAAACGTGGATGCCTACGCTGATGTTTAACTACCGTTACCCTAAGTACGGCATTGTCCAAAACCCGAAAATAAATAACGTAAGGAAACTGTTTCATTAAAGCCCTGCGTATATCATCTTCGACTATTCGCCATTGTGTTGGCATGGCGGCAATCTTGAAAATCTGGCTTTCAAACTCATTCAAAAACTCAGTGCCTAGCCATGACGGGCATTGGTGATTTCGCTTAATTCCTGCTCAATGACAGGATGGTATTCAATCCGCATTGCGTAAGCTGGACATTAATTGCGAATGCGCCAGTGCTTGTACCAAGCCTTGGTCAATTTCGCGGTCACGTTGTTTTGCCAAGGCAATCGCCTCATGGTCTGAGAGTTCGGTATCTGCAAGATAAGGTGCTTCAAGACTTTCCCAGAGCGTTTGTGCCAATAAGGCTTTATCGTGGGGGGTGAGTGTTAAGGCTACACTGGTTATTTGGTCAATATTCATAGATTAATCTCCAAAAACTCGGCATAAAAATGGTACATCACTGTACCCTTTTTTGTTACTGCACGCTAGGCGTTGGCGTGGGATGCCGAGTGCGAAGGAGGCGGCGGGCTTGTGCCGTAGCGTTTTCAGCCGAAAAGTTTTGTCAATAGTCTGCGATGGCTCATTGGCCTGGAAATATTTTTGCTGGATGACCCGCACCACCGCCGCGCAGATGCTGGGCTTACCTGACCGTGGACACACTGCCCCAGCGCCATTGCCGATATTGCCGTATACACGCCCCACGCCAACAAAGAAACCCAATTCAGCCACGCCCACTTGGTGTTTAAAAACGGCATCTGCGTCGTACAAGACGGCGTGGTGCAAACCCGCACCCACGGCACCACACAAACACTGGCTGTGTCTTATGAACCCAGCATCAAACGCGAACTACAAGCGTACTACGACCAATTTTATAATCTGCATTTGGACAATTTTAAGGTCGGCGATGTCAGCTTTAAACAAACGGACGGGCAGCGGTTTGTCGGGCATCAGTTGGGTAAGCCTTATTTTGCGGGGGTGTAGGGGGGGATTTATTGCTGGGCAAACCGTCTTACCCAACAACATGTGGAGTTGAGCTGTATCATCATTATTTGTAAATATTCAGTCCCCTTCCTTAAAAAGCATAGGTATCTACACAAGTTTGAGCAAGTTATAAAAGCACCGTCATACTGGCATGGATGCCAGTATCTAGTCACATGGATGTGAATGTTTACTATCACGGCAATGCTAAATCAAGCACTTACAGCTTACCGTAGCAACCGTCCGTGGCACTGGATTCGCTATGCGCTCTAACGAGTCCGGCATCCATGCCGGAATGACGGGCTAATGACTTGTGTAGGTACTTATGCCTTAAAAGGGGGTTAGGGGAGGTTTATTGAATAACCCCTCAGCTTCATCGCAATGCAAACTACATGATTGCTTTAGACCGTCTTCTACATCAACATGAACTTGGGTTGAAAAGCCATGATAGTTAGTATAAATAGGCGAACAAATGACAATAGAAAACTAGGAATCAAACAAAACTTTGCGGCTGACCACCACAACAACTGTCGAACGCTTAGGGTCACGCGCGGATGGATGTGCCACCCGATATAAGTCACCTCTCTTCACACATCACCTGATAAGCCAACACATTTTCAGCCTCTTGGTTTAACTCATCGGCATAACGGTTAATTTGCGCCAACTCATCCACGACTTCGTTATGCACGGAAAAATAATCACGCAAAGCCTCGGCAATCAGGACTGATCGGCTTTCTAGTTGCGGGGTGTGGCGTTGCAGTTCGTTGAACAAGTCATCAGGTAGGGATATGTGGGCTTGGATGGTCATGTTGACACTTAGTTGTTCTACAACGGGCAAAAATTAAAAACTCGGGTATATGTCAAGGCACTTCGTTTGCCAAATAATGCGCCAATTGTTGGAATCGTAGCAAGTAGCCCCGATGTAGCAAAGCGGAATCGGGTTGTTATTAGCCGTGCATACCTCAATTCAGTGCGTTACTTAGAGGCTGGTTGCTTTTGATAGCAGTGTTGTACCTGATTTCGGAATAAATTCACAGTCCTGATAGACAATAAGCCATTTCGGTTTAGCTGCGCTGTTTATGGCGTTTTGTCTGTCGTCGAAACAGCCTTACGAATTTAAAGTATCTTTAGATGCTAATCCCGGAGTTAGTAACCAATTAAAAATAGTTTCAGTAGTTTGTTTTTGTTCTAAAAACTGCACTATTGCCTCAATAAAATAATAGTGGGCTAAAAGTGTTATTTTCTTAGAAGCGATTGCTTTTTCTTTTGAGTGGCTATTAAAGTCTGGCTTTCCTAAGGTAACGCAATGAGTGGCTTCAAAATCAACGCCCTTTGTTAATACTGCGAAAGCATCAATAGTTTCAAGTGGAACTTGCCTCTTAATCTTAGTTTTGCATTCCAACAATATGCTCATATTATTAAATTCAATATTAAAATCTGGTACACCTTGACGTTTTCCATCGTCTAATTTTGTGACCTTCCAGTCTAATAAACTAAGTATTTCTTCTATAGGGATTTCATAATCATCGCCTGTTTTATCATAAGAATCAGATAATAATTGTTTGTATTTGTCTGAAACTCGTTTCAAATGCCTTTGCTTCCAAGTGCTTAGTTTATTTGGGAAATAATTAGATATAGCTTCTATCAGGCTATCAGCCCGTTGCTGGTTGCCCATTAATTCAAAGATGAATTTATGATCTTGTTCTAAAAGCATGTTCATATCAGATAGATTATTAGAGACTAGAATCATAGCCCTATGCCTACCAAATCCAGGTACATTATTTGCCTTACATGCCTTTAAAATATCAAGAATTTCAAAAGGTACGCCGTACAAAATACTTTCAGATAATATTTTTATTTTAGCCACTAAATTTGTATGGACGTTAGTGTCTGGAATGCTCAGAATTGAAGCGATACCTTCTAATATCCATGCGACATTCGCTGATAAAGTCTGATATTCACCGTATGAAATGCTTGGTAAATGCTGACGAAGCTCTCTTTCTGCTGTACCTTTTTGCCATAGAAATAAGCCATACGCAGCATTAATAATCCTATCCACAAACTCTCCAGTGTTTGGAGAAACAAAAGGGTTACAGTTACTAACAGCTTGCCATGCTATGTTTTCAGGTTGATTGCGTCGTGCATAGGGAAGAAATCGCTGGCCTACTTTTTCTGAAAACTCATCAGAAGAACAAATGATATGCAATAAAGGTAAAACATAATCATCCCGCTCAAAACGATCAACATTTTCCAAAATAACAGTAAATAAAAATACACCTGTGGATGGCAATAATCCTGAACTTGCAATAGCAACACCTAGCCTAGTTGCAAACAACTCAGAATTATTATTAGCAATAAGTTCTTTATCTATAAGCCATTCAATGGAATCTCTAATAGCGAGATTTAATTGCTCAAGTTGTAAAGGGTTTTTTTCTAAAGTAGAAAAATACCAAAAAGTGTTTGAAAAAAATTCAATTAATGTTTCGAAATTTAGGCATATTTTTGATGCAATTAAGTTAAGTATTATTTTTCGAATGCTCTTATCAAAAAGTACGGAGCTTAATGGTTCAATGGCATTATCCAGTAATTTTTTTGCCTGAATGAATTCGACCTGATTTTTTGTAATTAAAACTGAGTTGCCTTCATCATGGAATCCAAGCCTTCCGGCACGTCCTGACATATTTCTGTATTCATATTTCGGCAACCATTGATTAATCCAGGTACGATTAAAAGAGTCGAATATAACAGTGCGAACAGGAAAATTAACCCCAGCTGCTAAGGTTGGTGTGGCAAAAATGACGTGTATTGAACCATCTCTAAGCGATTGCTCTATAAAGATTCGTTCTGAAAAACTCAAGTTTGCAGAATGAAAAGCAACTTTTCGTTCAATATTATTTTTTAACTGACTGCTTAAAAAAGTAGGTTCGCTGAAAAGATCAAATTGTTCAGATAAGATTAAAGAATTAGGATGTTGCTGCTGGGATTTAGAAAAATCGTTCGCTAATTCAGCTGCACGCGGCTTAGTCATAGTAAATACTAAAATAGGGTACATTTCTTTTGATAAAAAATGATGTACGGCTTTTAGCGTGTCTGTTGGATAGGTAATACTTTGATCTTGAGTGGATTCGTCATCACCATAGTATTTCGAAAAACAACTATTGTTATGCCAAATTTCTTCTTTTAGCTTTACATCCCTATTAGAAATTTTTACACATTTACAGTTAAGCCAATCAGCTATTTCTCGGATGTTTGGAATAGTAGCGGATAAAGCTATCAACTGATCTGGTTTTTTCTCTTTGATTATTGAACACAAGATTTCAATATCTGCACCGCGTGTATCGTCGCTTAAAATCTGTATTTCATCGGCAATAATTACTTTGCCCTCTACAGCATATTTGGTATTTCCGCTACTTAATAAAGATAAATATTTTTCATAAGTGGCAACTAATATGCCGTCTTCCCAATCACCCTCTGAATGATCGCCCGTAGAAATTGAAACGCTGAACCATTTTTCGCTTTCGTTATATTTTGATTTGAATACATTATATTTTTCTTCTGCAAGTGCGCGGTGGGTAACAAGATATAGTGTCTTATTACCTTTTAACGCTGCTTCAATAGCGGCAATTTCAGCTATTGTTGTTTTTCCTGATGACGTAGGGGCGGATACACAAAGGCTTTCTCCTTTACATAAGCCAGCCTCTAATGCGGCATTTTGTGTTTCTGTGAAATATTTGATGCCGCTTTCCTGAAGTTTCTTTATAACGTCTATAGACATGCCAAAATTTATAGCATAATCGTAGAAATCTATGATTTTATTGTCCATCTGCTGATGTTTTGCCTATTTTAATATTTAAGTAAAGTAGTATATTTCACTTAGAAACTCCGTAATTGCTAATCAACCGCTCTGGTTATGGCTACTTTCCTTTCAATTTCCCATAATACCGGAAAAAAAGAATGATTTGTTTATGGCCTAGGGTTTTAACTTCCTCTCCGATGAAATCTTACAACTTCCAATAATGCCTTTGAATGGTTTGGCCTGTCATAACGGTTTTAAGCGCACTACTTGCCGATGTTTTATAAAATCGTAACACTTGGTGCAATACCGTCTTTAATTGCATTTTTACAAAATCGTCCGTCAAAAGTATAGAACGGCAGTGCTTCGCAGTTGGCTAAATGTAGCGCGTCTGCAAAATCGGCCCCTAAGCGATACCAACATAGGGCATTCATGAGTGCTTGTTCGTTTTCACAGTGAATTTTATTTTTCTGCAACAGCAAGGTAAAAAAATCAGCTATTTCATCACAGGCTTGTTTATAGCGCGAACGTAATACCCACTCCATTTCTAACTGCACGGTTTTGCTGATGAAAAACGGATGCTCCATTAATAAGACCATTGCCTTTTGGTATTGCTCTTCATCGTCACGCATGGCGAGTCGGATCATGATATTGGTGTCAACGGCAATTAACAAGGCTTACTCCTCTGTTAAATCAACAGCTGCACATAATTCTTCAGGCGTTAATTTAACGGTGGTTTTTTTAAAAAAACCGCCTAAATCGCTAATATCATCAGTTTTTTGATAATGGGCTGGGCGTAAAATAACGGTGTCGCCCAAGCAGAGCAGCACTAATTCCTTATTATTTTTCCAAGTGCCTATTTGCAACACATCGGCGGGTAAGGTGATTTGACCTTGCGGGGAGATAGATAAGGTAATCATTGGGAGCCTTTAAAATTGTTAATGGGGCGGTTTGATAGGTTGTAAAATCCTAGTCATAAAAAAGGCTACATCACTGTACCCTTTTTTGTTACTGCACGCTAGGCGTTGGCTTAGGCGAGCAATTCTTTTGCTTTTCTACCGCAAGTGGCATTACACCCGTCATCAAGCCCACAAAACCAATTCAGGTATAAACCGAAAATCTTTTTGGTTTATTGTCAGTAATTCTAGCCCATAAACTAATACCGTTGCGGCAATCAAGGCATCGGCTAGGCGTAAGCCGTGTGAAAGTGAGTATTGCCTAATCACAGACCGCGCCACGGTGAAAACTTCTGTAGGCATTTCTAAGTGATGGAACATAGCCACTCATTTTTCCAACTGTTGCAATTCGGCTTTATTGCGTGCGCCTTGCAGCAGTTCCAACTCGATGACGGGATTAATGAAGAGCTGGATATTTTGGCTATGCAACTCTGCAAGTAACCTGCTGCGTCCGTTAGCCGCGTCAATCAGGATGCAAGTATCGCAAAGCACCCGATTATTCATGGCGTTGCCAAGCCTGTTGTCTAAGCTGTTGGGCAAAACTTAGGCTATCGTCAACATCGGCAAAGACAAAGTCGGCGGTTTTTTCCGGTAACTGGAATTTTTCAGTAGGCATTTGTGAATGCTGTAATGGGTCAAGTATTGGCAGGGGTAACGCGCATACGCGCCAACTTAAGCCCCCAACCCCCTGTTTACCCTTGAAAAACAGGGAGTGGCAACCCATATTATGAAGCTTTTAACTATCAGAGAGAAAGCCCCATGACGTTGCCACAGCCATTAGACAC
>JABFST010000400.1 GCA_013140465.1 Methylococcaceae bacterium | reverse complement strand
CCACTCCCACGCCCGCCCCTGCTGTTAAGTTTCCTATTTGGCCTGTGTTTGCCAGTTTTGCCCTCAGCATTTTTATGTTGTTTTGGCGTTTGGGGGGCATGGCGTTGATTACGCCTGATGAAGGCCGCAATGCCGAAGTGGCGCGGGAAATGAGGCTGTCCCATGCGTGGTTAGTGCCGACTTACGACGGGCTGGCGTATTTGGACAAACCAGCGTTTTATTTTAAGACCGTGGCTTTGTCGTTTGCGGCGTTTGGCGAATCCGAAGGCGTGGCCAGGCTGTCTTCGGCGTTGTTTGCCTTGGCTTTGATTGGCGTGGTGTTTTTGTTTTGCAAAAAAATGTACGACCAACGCACGGCGGTGTTGGCGGTGATTGTGGTCAGCACGACGCCGTTGTTTTTGGTGTTTGCACGTTATGTGATTTTTGACATGACTTTGGCGTTTTTTGTCTGCTCCAGTATTTTTGCCTGTTTTTTAGCCGAGGAAGATGATGGCAAACACCGTACACGCTGGTATTTGTTGGCGGCATTGGCGGCGGGCGTGGCAACGGTGATTAAAGGCCCCGTGGGGTTTATTATCCCGACCTTGGTGATTGCGGTGTTTAATGCGCTTGAAGGCCGTTTTGCGGTCATGAAACAGGCGTTTGCCTTGCGTAATGTAGCGATTTTTTTGGCGATAGTATTGCCGTGGTTTATTGGCCTGTCGATTGAACGCCCGGATTTTCCATATTACGGCATTATGCGCGAATCCATCGCCCGCTTTACCACAACCGAATTTCGCCGCACCGCGCCGTTTTATTTTTATGCGCCAATCATTATGGGGACGTTTTTTGCTTGGAGTTTGTTACTGCCCGCCTCGGTGCTAGCCGCTATTAAAAACCGCAGCCGCTGGTCGCGCACCGACCGATTGTTAGTAGTTTGGGCCATCGTCGTGGTGATTTTTTTCTCGATTTCCAAATCCAAATTGCCTGGTTATATTTTGTCTGGGGTATTGGCTTTGGGGATTTTAACAGCGCGGGTGTTTGCGTTGGCCTTGGCTAACCACGCCGGACGCGCGGCGCAGTTGCTGCGGCGCAGCACCATCCCATTGTTGGTGTTGAGTGTGTTGGCGGCGGGGGTGTTGTTCTGGCTTGCCGCCGACCCTGCGTGGCTAAAAAGCAAATTGTCCGACAAACACGCGGTGTTTGATTTGTTTGTGCCGTCTATTATGCCTATGGCGTGGTCTTTTGCGGCGGTTGCCGTGTTGTCCGGCGCGGCCTTGTGGACACGCAACACGCGCGTGGTGTTTGCCGCGTTCATGAGTTTTCCGGTGTTGTTGATCTCGGTTAATTTCGATCTGTTATCGGTGTATGCGCACACCCGCTCATCCCGCGCTTTGGCTGAACATATCCGGCCTCTTATTAATGAAGCTTCCGAGTTGGCGTGCTTGGAATGCTTGCCCAATGGCTTGCCGTTTTATTTGCAGCGTTATGTCACGGTCATTACCCGCGACGGCGAAGAGTTGACCAGCAATTATGTGGTGTTCACGCTTAAATCAGACCAGCCCTGGCCTGCGCGTGTTGTGCCTTTAGCCAATGTGCAGCAATGGTTGGCGCAACGCACGCAGCCTGTCTACTTATTGGCAAAAACCGACCACTTGCAAGAACTGAAAGCGATTGCCGCTACGCGTGGCGTTACCGTTACCGAGCAAGGCTCTAAATATTGGGCGGCGTTATTGCCCGCCCCTACAGGACGTTAATTATGTGTGGCATTTGTGGTTTAACTGTTCCTGCTACGCTGTCGGTGACAGCTACCCAACAGCAACACATTAACGCGATGGTCGATGCGCTGATGCACCGTGGCCCCGATGACACGGGCATAGGCGGCGACACCCAAGCAATTTTTGGCACGACCCGCTTGGCGATACGCGGTATTAATGACGGCAAGCAGCCGATTATTGATCCTGATACCGGCGTAATGATGGCTTGTAATGGCGAAATTGATAACCACCAAGAACTGCGGGCATGGTTGCTGGAACGCGGCAGGGTGGTGACGCAAAGCACCGATGTCGCGGTGATCCCAGCCTTGTATTTGGAACTGGGCGCGGCCTTTGTTGAGCGATTGCAAGGTGCGTTTGCCGTGGCGATTTGGGATCCGCGTGACCAAAGCCTAGTGTTGGCGCGTGATAGGGCGGGGGAACGCCCGTTGTTTTACCGCCAAAATCCTGACGGGGTCGTGGTGTTTGCCTCATTAATTGCGGCGTTAGTGTCGCCCGAAACCCCCGACACTGCTATCGACACCGCCGCCTTACAAGCGTATTTGCAAGCCGGATTTTTTACCGCGCCTAACAGCCCTTTTGAGCACATTAAAAAAGTCGCGCCGGGGGAAATCATTGTCATTAAACCGACAGGCGCAGAACATCGGCAATATTGGCATTGGAATGCCGTCAACACGCCCAAACAACCCAGTTCTATCGATGTATTTGACGGCATATTTCGGGCGGCGGTGGCTAAACAAAGCGAAGTGGATGTGGATTTTGGTTTGTTTTTAAGCGGCGGTTTGGATTCATCGCTGATTACCGCCGTCACGCGCGCGATACGCTCCGACAAAACCTTAACCGCCTATAGCTTGCGTTTTAGCGAAGCATCGTATGACGAAGGCCATTATGCGGAATTGGTCGCCAACACTTTAGGCGTTAATTTTGTCCCCGTGTGGGTGCGCCCGGAAGATTTTCCGCCTACGATTGCCCGCTTAGTGCGGCAAGTGGGTGAGCCGTTGGCAGATCCTGCTTGGGTGCCGAGTGCGTTATTGGCCCGACGTGCTGCGCAAGACGTGCGTGTTGCTTTGGTCGGCGAAGGGGCTGACGAATTGTTTGGCGGTTATCCCACTTATTTTGGCGCGGGTTTGGCAAGTTATTATGCCCGCCTACCTGCGGCGGTGCGCGGTGTGATTAGGCGCACGGTAGAAGGCTTGCCGCCTAGCGACAAGAAAGTCACCGTGGCGTTTTTGCTAAAACGCTTTATTTTGGGTGATGATTTGGATTATTTGGGGCGGCATATCCTGTGGACCGCGTGCATCCCCCCTGCCCTGTTGCAGCGTTTGGGGGTGAGTCCGCCGCTGTCCAACCGACCGCACCATCCTGCCGCTGAAATGCTGGATCGTTTGCAACAGCATGATCTGTCCAGCTCTTTAGCAGAAGGTTTATTGACCAAAGCCGACCGCGCCAGCATGAAATCGGCCTTGGAATTGCGCGCGCCGTTTTTGGATCAAGACGTGATGGAGTATGCCGCCACTTTAACTGCAAAAGACCGCAGCCACGGCTTGCAAACCAAAGTGTTTTTAAAACGCTATGCCCTGCGCTATTTGCCTAAAGAGATTGTCTACCGCAAAAAACGCGGCTTGTCTGTGCCGTTAAGCAGTTGGCTACGCGAACCTTTATATGATTATGCCCACGCGCGGCTGGCATCGCCGTTATTAGCACGGGTGGGTGTTAAACCCGAAGTGGCGTTGGCGTTATTGGCAGAACACCGCGCCCGCAAAGCGGATTATGCGCGGGCGATTTGGACTTTAATTGTATTGAGTGAATGGTTGTTGTGGTTAGCGGATGTCGAGCAATCTGCTTAACTGGCGTTTAGGCTTTTGCGTTGCCGTTGCGCCAGCAGCCATTTTAAGGACATCGGCAACAAAAAGAATGCCACGGCGGCAATGCCAAAATACTGCGCCAAATGGGTCATGTCGGCTTGTAACGCCCCTGCACCGACTAAGCTTGCGGTAATGCCCAAGGGCAAAAAGCCAATTAAGGTGCCTATCCAAAAATCACGGTGGCTAACGGCGCTTAAGCCCATGATGATGTCATTATATAGGCCGCTGATAGGCAATTGCCGCATCAGCAACACCGACTGCCAACCCTTGCCCTGCACCGCCTCAGACCACGCCAGCACTTGCGGAAATCGGTGCGCAACCGCATCACGCCCGCTCCAGCGGGCAAACACAAACGTCAGGTAAGCACCCGACACCGTGCCAAAATGGCTGGCAATAAAGCCCCAAGTAAAGCCAAACACCATGCCCGCCAAGGTACACAACAATAATCGGGGCATACCGACTGCCGTCAACATCGCCGATCCGGCAAAAAACACCAAAGGTGCGGCATAGCCTGTTTGCGCAAGCCAAGCCTTAATTTGCTGGCTTTGCCCTAACAGCTCTTTAAGCGGCAACAGATAAATTAATAGGCTAAAGCCCAGCACTAACAGCAGCAAACCAGCGAGTGCGAATTTTTTAGCCTGGCGGCGGGGTTTGGTCACGTTAATACATCACTAAGCGTAATTGTTTATGGATACGGATACTTTATGCCTTTATTTATAGGCAAAAAAAACGTAAATGAAGCTTAATTTTAACATAAGTCAGGCAATTTTTCAGTTAAAGCACAAGTAAACATTCAGTCCCCCTCCTTAAAAAGGAGGGGTTAGGGGAGGTTTTATTGAATAACCCCCCCTCAGCCCCCTCGCAAGCTCTCCCCCCTTGAAAATGGGGGGAGAGCTTGCGAGGGGGCCTGAATAAGTACAAGCACAACACTCTCCTAAATGCTAAACTAACACTTACGCTATCGCCCCAAACATGTCAAAAATTTTTACAGTCTCATAACAGCCCGAACCACACATCAATTTAAAGGAATATAACAACTCTGTTTCAGCAACCCTCTAAGACTGATAGTGGACTTTTTGCAGTCTGTTTAAGTTTTTTGGACGCCAGCATTTCGTATTGATTTGCCCAGCACCCGCAATTCTTCCCGCCAGCGTCGGCTATGCCGCCGTAGTCAGCCACTGCAACCCGTTTTCTTTGGCGACAAACTAAAGACGCAAGACGCCTCTTCATTCTAAACCCAACTTAGGCATCTTGGCACAAGACAATACTGAATCTTCGCGTAACTTAAGCCTCACTACCCACAGTGAAGGCATCACGGGCGGCTATTAACGGCTTTAGCCGTTAATAGCCGCCAGGCGTTGTATAACCCTGTCTTGTTAGCCCACGAAAAGTGTCAAAAAATTTTACACAATCTTAGCCAAGTACTTTTTTTTAACTATAATTCCTGCTGAAATCCATTTAAAATCATTCAACTAAAAAACATGGCAACGTTTTTGCTTGTTAGTTTTAAGAGGTAAGCGTTAAGCACACCTCAGCTAGTGCAACACAACAAACCAACATTTTTGTTTTCTTAGGAGTTTACCCATGAAAAAAATCATTCTCGCCAGCGGGCTTTTAGCCTTAGCGGCAACAGGCAACGCGTTTGCCCTTAATATTGACAGCTTCACCGATTTCCAGACAACAGGCGGCAACGGTGCAACCACCGTTTACCAAGACCTAGATTTCTCATTAACGCCAGCTGGCAGTGACTTTGACGAACGTGATTTCACCGTCAGTGTAGGCCTCAACCCTAGCTCACAAAATACAGCCTTAACATCCTCTGTTGGTGCCATCAGTTTCTCTAAAGGTCCAAATTCCTATGCAAGCTGGGACGTATTGTGGACTCTCCTATCAGGTAATGAACTAGACTTCACTGAAAACGGCACACAAAACCAGATCAAATACCAAGTTAAAGAAAACAACGCACCTTTTGCTGACATTATTTTTGACATCCTGGACAGCGATGGCACCCATGCCAATTATTCAGTCGATAACGTGCCTTTTATCCTTTCAGGCTCGCCACAAGACTACATGTTTAACTTTTCCAGTTTCGTAATTGACATGGCTGGTGCCACTGCCGGTCTTGATTTTACCAAAATTACAGAACTTAGCTTACATGTAGATGGCACTGATGCTGGCAACGGCGCAGATTTACAATTCGCCTTCATTAAAACTGATTACATCCCACCTCCACAATCAGCACCAGAACCTGTTAGCTTAGGCATGATTGGCCTTGGCTTGGCTGGTATGGCAACATTGCGTAGAAGAAAAAAAAGCTAATCTACCCGATGATGCTTTTATAAAAAACCGCCCACTAGGGCGGTTTTTTTTGCCCTGCAATAAACGCCCAAACTGTGTAAAAAAAACCGACACCGCCCAGCAAGCCACTACCCACAGTTAAATATTAACAACAAGGTGCGGATTTTAGATCCCTACAAAAACGATTCCTTACTGAACTGCTAGCATAACCCACCAGCACACGCTTACCCTACCGATTGCCCAACCACAGGCAAGCCCCATGAAATTTTTAAGCCGCAACACAGCTCAGCAGGTGTTCATTAGCTTCTTAACAATAATGAGGCTTTATGAGCCTATAACCGCTTCCGCATTTGTCAAAATAGCTTGCACACCTACTTGCCCCTCTGTATTGCAAAAGCAATTAGGGCTAACGCACGACTTTTGTTAAAATCAGCTTGTTTTTTTTGTTATTAATCGAGGCAATACCATGATCAAAAAAATTATTTTTACAGGCATCTTACTAACAAACACTTTTACTGGCCTTGCTCTGGCAGATTGCGTCAACAACCGCGTGGCAGTCTCCAATAATTTACGCACACTGCTACGCGGCAACACCATTTGTGTTTCTAATGGACAAGGCGGCTGGGAATCGCAAGAAGAACATGCAACATCAGGCGAGATTATCGATTACAAAAAAGGTCCCACCGATCCTGTAGATCCACGCAAAAAACTAGGCACTTGGTCAACAACAGCAGGAAACGACGCAACTGTCACCTATAACTACACTGCTTTTGGCCCAACAGTAACAGCAGTTTACCGAGTATACTTAACCGCTGGCGTGAGAGGCGCAGCAGGTTCAACCTATGACTTTTGCGAGGGCGGTGTAGTCAAAGCAAGCGGCACGCTCAAACTTGGCACAGGTGCGGGCTGTTAATACTTTTGCCTACACCTACAAGGGCGGAGCTTGAAAATTTCTGCCTAAATTAAGTGCCAACCTACTCGCACTAGTTTTAGGCATTAGCGGTAGACCTGCGAGGTTTTATAAACCTCGCAGGTCTTTATCCTGCCGCTAATGAGAAGTTACCCGTGTTGGTTTTTTACTGGCAACTATGCTTAAAAATTAGCCGACCCAGACCCGCCATTTCCGTTCACTTATCCACCCTAATGCCATCGCGTTTCAGCACCCGATCAGAGCCGCGCCAAACTAAGCCACCATTAAGGGCTATCAAACTTAAGTTCACGATGAACCCCACCCGCTAATAGTTTATAATCACACTCTTTTTTTAGTACTTATTCACCTCCCCCCTTGAAAAAGGGGGGAGAGCTTGCGAGGGGGCTGAGGGGGGTTATTCAATAAAACCTCCCCTAACCCCTCCTTTTTAAGGAGGGGGACTGAATATTTACTTTTTTTAAAGTTTTCTTCGACTTGCGCGGCACGCTACGCATCGATACCCACTGGTTAAAC
>JABFST010000319.1 GCA_013140465.1 Methylococcaceae bacterium | reverse complement strand
TCATGCCCAAACCTAAATAAGCACCCGCATCACCCTCAACGTCAATATTGCCGCCGTCGAGTCCTTTGCCGATAAAATCCAGTTTGGCATGGCTGTTTTTGATGATGATATGTTGCGTATCTGTACCGTCCAGCGTAAACAAGGCATCTACCCGCAGCTGTTGCTTGCCGCTTTGCAGGGTTAAGGCGGCAATTTGATCCACACTTAAACCCGTGAGTTGCTGGCACACTAAAGGCGACATATCCACACGTTGGACAGGGGCCTGTTTTAAGGTTAAGGTCAATGCAGTCATGCCATGATCTCCTGTAAATGAAAGTGGAACGGCCCCAGTTTTCCGCCGTAATTACCCGCACTAATCCGCGTAATGCCTTGCCCTGCACCCAAATCGCAAACAGCTTGGATGCCGACACGCATGGCTAAGTCTATGTCTGCTTTGCTCAGGCCGTCGATGACGATTTCCATGACTGATTCTACGTCTGGCGACAAATCGGTTTTGGTCGCGCCTTTTAAAGTCGGGCAAAACGCATCGTTAGTAGACGCATTTAAGGCTTTATATTTTGATCCCACTTTAGAGCCAGACCGCACCACACCGCCCGGAAACGGCATAATCACGTTGGGAATCGTGCGCATTGCCTCAATAGCTGCCTCGCACGCCGCCAAGGCTTGGGGTTGCGATTTTGCCAACACTAAAAAATTGCCGCCGCCTATCGCATCGACTTGTCCGGTGGTGGCTTCTGCCAAAAACTCGCCGTCCATGACCGGAATGCGCCAATAGCGTTTGCCGGATATAACCTTGGAAATCTGAAAGCCATCGCCAAAATAGCGCAGGTTTTTACCTAAGGGAATGCGGATGCCGCCATCTATCCCTGCAAACAAGGCCGAGGTCGGCGAGGTCAGCACACACTGGCCGGCGCGGGTTTCCAATTGTTTTGCCAAGCCTTTGCCGCCCATAGCAAAAATCATGATTGCCACACCTGGGCGGCCATCGGGTGTTTCTTCCGGGCTTAAGGTGCGTTCAATGCCCGCCTCACAGCCACAGGCGATCACCGAGGTGGCAAACCCCGTCATCGCTTGCGCAGAAATCATTGCCCATTTTTCGTTTTGCGCCGTGATAATGGCGCGGGTCGCTTTCATGGGAAAAGCTTCCGCAAACGTTGCGTCGATAGTGACACCGTTAATAATCATAGTGTTATGCCCTGTTGTCATTGTTACTCAAGTATACCCATGTGGATTTAGCCGTCTGCGCCTGGTAAATAGGCCGCTATTATCGGGTTTTTCATCCTCTTGTCGGCAAATTGTAAATGATAGGCTGCAAATGACGAAATACCGAGACGCTGTAAAACTGCAACGCATGTTCTTTAAAGTGGGGATCTTCTGGGATGATGCGTATTGAAACGCGTAAGTTTATTGTTACACGCCATAAATAAGCACTGACAGCTGAAGTGCAACGGCTTTAGACGTTGCTGTGTCAGCAATGAATCCGAGCAGATAAGGCCTAAAGCCGTTGTTCTCCATTTAGCCAGCACCTGCACGGTCACGTTTGCGAAATTTTTCACCACCAAGGACACGAAGATGAATAAGAAACTTCGTGTCTTTCGTAGTGAAAAAACCGCTTAATAAAATCCGCAACCGTAACCGCGTCGAATATACCCCAAGGCTGGCGTATGACCACCTTTAAGGGGCAAAAAACGCGTATCCTAGTACTTAGCCATTACTTGCCTAAACGCTTTAAGGCTTCTTTGGCGGCGGCAAAATCTTGTCCTGCGGCTTTGCTATACCATGCCAGTGCCTGTGCCTGATCTTGCGCCACACCTAAGCCTTTTTCGTATGCTATGGCTAAATTGTACTGGGCTTTGGCTGCGCCTTGGTCGGCGGCTTTTCTAAACCAAATGACGGCTTGAGCCTCATTTTTAGCAATGCCCAAACCATTAAACAGCAACACGCCTAGATTGTATTGCGCACTGACATGGCCTTGTTCTGCCGCCTTGCGCGTCCAGGCTTCAGCTTGCACACCATCTTGTGCAACACCTATAGCCTGCAAATAGGCCACACCTAAGTTATATTGCGCATCAGCAATACCCTGATCCGCCGCTTTGCGATACCAAGCCGCCGCTTGCGCCTCGTCTTTAGTAATGCCGTTGCCCGCCGCATACGCAACACCCAAATTATATTGCGCTATCGCGTAACCTTGTTCTGCGGCTTTGCGGTACCATTCTGCCGCCAGCTTAGCATCTTTTGCCACACCTTTACCCGCCGCGTAAGCCACACCCAAATTATACTGCGCTGTTACATAGCCTTGTTTGGCGGCCTTGGTATACCACTGCGCCGCTTGCGTGCTGTTTTTTGCCACGCCTTTACCCGCCGTATAAGCAACGCCCAAGTTATATTGCGCGGGCGCATAACCCAGTTTAGCGGCTTTGCGGTACCACTCTACGGCTTTGGCATCGTCTTTTTTAACGCCTTTACCTTCCGCATAAGCCAAGGCCAAACCAAATTGTGCCGTCACATCGCCTTGCTTGGCCGCCTTGTTATACCAAGACAACGACAAAGCATCATCCTTAGTGACACCCAAACCTTGCGCGTAGGCATAACCTAAACCTGCTTGTGCCGCCGCATTTTTTTGCGCTGCCGCTTTGCTGTTCCAGGCAAACGCTTGGGCATCGTCTTTAGTGACACCTAAACCATAACTGTAACAACCCGCCAACAAGTTCTGGGCAATCGCCTGGCCTTCTTGGGCAGATTTTTGCCATACTGCCAATTCCTTAGAACAGTTTTCAGAAAAAAAACTGACATCGGTAATTTTTTGTTTAAATACGGCATTACGTTCAGCCGCCTTTGCTTTTAGGCTGCTTGCCGAGGTGTCCGCCGCAACCGCCACACTGTTGAGCGTCAATAATCCGAGCAAAGCCAATAGTTGTTTTTTCATGATTGAATCCTGCGTTAATGGTGTGATATGGGCTTAGGATAGGCTAATAAACTAGCCCAATGAATGGTGTAATAACTGCTGGGTGTTAAGGCCGCCACAATCCGCTTCCCATCAAGGCCGTTAAGGAACAACAGCTTCATCTATCGGATTAAAAGCAGCCTTCTGCTGGTACTTTAGTCTATTTGTGTGCGCTCAAGTTCAAAGTGCAGGTACGGCCCCTAAGTGGCGTTTTGCAATGCTGTCTACACAGACGATACTCCTCAAGGCGCAGACACCGTCGGAGTGCAACGGCTTTAGACGTTGCCGTGTTGGCAATAAAAATAAGAATACAAGGTCTAAAGCCGTTGAACTTCTGTTAATCTGTGGGTGCTAGCCCCAACGCCTAATACCAGCCAAGGCCACGCAAATTAAGCACCACAGCCAATACCAAACGCATTAACTAATACACCGAATTTTACACCATTAACCCATATTACATGTGAGTTTATGCGCTTTTTCCGCTAGTTTGCCCAACCTTGCCATACCCCGCCAATGCCCGTCATGGGTGATTTCCGCAGTCCACCGATAAAAATGCTAAAATGGTCGATTATTTGTTTTTCGCCTTTTGCACCCATCCATGTCTAACACCTTAGCACTGCCCGTTTCCGCCTTAAAACTCAACGTTGATTTAACAGGCTTGGATCTTACCGCTGCCCCACCTTTAGCCAGCGGCATTTTAGGACAACCCCGCGCACAGTCGGCTCTTGAGTTTGGCGTAGCCATGCCTAATCCTGGCTACAATATTTTTGTGATGGGCGAATCGGGTTTAGGGCGCTTGTCGATGGTCACCAACCATCTTTACGAATTGGCACAACACCTACCCGCACCTGCTTCGTATGCTTATGTCGAAAACTTTGCCAATCCCCGAGAGCCTGTGGCGGTGGAATTGCCGACTGAATACGGCCTCACCTTTAGCAAAGACATCGAAAAGCTGCTGGATGATTTGTTGCTGGCATTTCCAGCGGCGTTTGAAAGCCCGACTTACCAACAAAAAAAATCTGCGATAGAACGGCAATTTAGCCAATGCTATAACGCCGCTATCGACTTGGTGGATAACAAAGCCCAAGCCAACAGTATTGCCTTGTTTAGGGAAAGCGAATCGATCACCTTTGCGCCAATACGCGACAACAAATCGCTTAATGAAGAGCAATTTGCCAGCTTGCCGCAAGCGGAACGCGAGCAATTTCATGGCGATGTTGAAGCCCTAGAAGACTATCTCAGCGAAGTGCTGCTGGAATTGCCACAATGGCGGCGCACGATGGTCGAAAAAATCCGCCAACTTGACAATGACACCATCAGTTTGGCTATCGACCCCTTGTTTGCCAACCTGAATGACTTGTACCAAAATATTGATGATGCCATCACTTATTTGGCGGAAATCAAAACCCATTTAAGCGGCACAATTTGCGATTATCTGATGCCACTGCGCACCTTGGAAACCCGCGACACCAATGCCAAACGGCAAATGCTGGTTGAGCAATATGCACCCAATATTTTGGTGGACAATAAACAAGAACACGGCGCGCCCGTGGTCTACGAACCGCACCCGATTTACCAAAACTTGTTTGGGCGCATTGAATATGTCAGCGACCAAGGCACTTTAGTCACCAATTACCGCAAAATCTGCGCAGGGTCTTTGCATAAGGCCAACGGCGGCTATCTGATTTTAGATGCCGAAAAATTATTAACCTACCCGTTTGTCTGGGAAGGGCTTAAGCGCGCCTTGCAAGCCGGGCGTATCGAAATTGAATCGCCGTATTCTGAATTGGGCATCAACACCATCACCCTTAAACCCGAAGTCATCCCTTTAAATGTAAAGGTTATCTTAGTCGGCTCACGCGACATTTATTATCTGTTAGAAGAAATGGATAGTGAATTTAATGAAATGTTTAGGATACTCGCCGATTTTGACAATTACATACCGCGCAATGACGCGTCCATGCTGGGTTTTGCGCAGCTGATGCGCCAACAAGCCCAAGACTCAGGGGCCAAACCCTTAACGCGTGCCGCGATAGAAAGCCTGATTGAGCACAGCTGCCGACTGGCGGAAAACCAACACCATTTTTCGGCGCATATTAAAGATTCCCTAGACATCATTGCCGAAGCCAATTTGTTTTGCAGCAAAGCCCAGCACCCCACCATTGACCGCACGCATATCGAGCAAGCACTCAGTGCGCGTGAACACCGCAACGGACGCTTATCTCAAGCCATTTTGGAAGAAATGCTGGATGGCACAATTCTGATAGACACCGATGGTGCTGCGATTGGCAAAATCAATGGCTTAACGGTATTGGAAATAGGTGGCAGCAGTTTTGGCGCACCCGCCCGCATTACCACCACGGTGTACCCAGGCTCTAGGGGCATAGTCGATATAGAACGCGAAGCCGAATTAGGCCAAGCGATCCATTCCAAAGGCGTGATGATTTTAACGGGCTATCTGGGGCATTCTTACGCCCAACAATTCCCGCTGGCCATTTCCGCCAGTATCGCCATAGAACAATCTTACGGCTATATTGATGGTGATAGTGCCTCTTTGGCGGAATTGTGCTGCTTAATTTCGGCACTCACGCGCACACCTATCAAACAAGCGTTTGCCGTGACAGGTTCTATCAACCAATACGGCGAAGTCCAAGCCATAGGCGGCGTTAATGAAAAAATAGAAGGCTATTTTAGGCTATGCCAAGCGCGTGGGCTTAACGGGCAACATGCCGCCATCATTCCTGCCGCCAACAAACGCAACCTGATGTTAAAACAAGAAGTGATCGATGCGGTTGCGCAAGGCTTGTTTACGGTTTATGCCGTGTCTAGTGTGGATGAAACCTTGGAGCTATTGACGGGGCAACTCGCCGGACTCGCCAATGACGAGGGCTTATATCCCGATGACAGCATCAATTTTAAGGCGATTTCACGCTTAAAAGAGATTTCTGATATGGCGGTGGATGATGATAAGGAAGAAGGGGCTTAAAAATAGTGCCCTTAAAACTTGGTATAAATTATGTTTTTTGCGAGACCCAGATTATTCGCTTTTACCCATCCGCCTTATACCCACAAATCCTGTCATTAGGATCATCAGTATCTACACACTATCGCAAGGGAACTTATTCATCAGTCCCCCTCCTTTTTAAGGAGGGGGACTGAATGCTTACTCGCAAGGAAGCCCATCTCTATGCCCTTCTATGCCGAGCTTTCTTGCTTCAGCCCATCATACATTAGAAGGTTTCGTACTAGCCAAATCGTAGGCTTGATTAGCATAGCGTAACCCAGATAATCAAAATGTTGGCTCTTCCCGATTTCGTGGGGCCTCATCTATGTGTAGTTTTAGAGTTGTACATCTATGGCAAGACCGCAGCCTACAACACATTGATTTTAATGAAATGCAAGTAAGCCTGGCATTTTTGTTGAGAGGTGCAAAAAACCATATCTAGTGGCTACCCCACTAAATCGGGAAGAACCAAAATGTTGGGTTTCATTGTAGTAACTTCTCATTTGTTGTAGGCAATATCGGTAGACCTGCCGCCAATGAGAAGTTACTCATTGCATTCAGCCCAACCTAGCTTTTACAACATCCTCCATTAAGCTATTTAATCCGCGCTTTGCGTTACTGCCGTGCCGCTTGCATCAACAAAACCAACACGTTACAACACCCTGCTGTAGAAACAGGCAATTACTTATCCCAACCTATTCCCTAAAAGTGTGTCGTAAAAGCCAAATTGTTGTTTGGATTTGCGCAGCACAAACATGCAAAACCAACATACTGGGGTTCAGCGCATTCAGCCACCTAGCTTTTACGATACCCTCTTGAAGAGTCGCAGGTGTTTTCTAACTTAAATCATCATTTCATTCAAACACATTTCCTACAATCCCAAGTCATTAAACTACTTACTGGCTACAGTTATAGCACCCTTAAACCACACTGTTAAAGTCAAAACCGTTTACCGTCTTTTTACCTGCCTACTGTAATTTTCATTTTGCCCAAGTTTATCCGTACTTTCTATAGAACATGTTTGTTTGGTGCTTAGTGCTGAATTAACACCTACGAATTAGGGAGCTTCCGAAGACACTTGCCAAATATTGCGTAATTACAAGTCTGTTGTGACACTTTTGCCCAGGTGACTGATCCGATGCCACTGTACTAATCACGCCATGCCAATGGCTAGGCATAAAAAAAGGCTTGCGGCCTAATGGCCGCAAGCCTTCCTTCATTTACCAAACACTATTGTGGGTGTTTATTTACAAGTCACCGAGATGACCAAGTTGGTTGCAGTATAAGTAGTTCCAAATCCATTTGTAGCAACTGGATCCGGTGCTGTAATTTTCCATGCCAGCACATCACCCGCACTCACTGCTATCGAGTCAGGTGATGGTGCGCCACAAGAATACGTCGTTACTGTGTTACTACCACC
>JABFST010000200.1 GCA_013140465.1 Methylococcaceae bacterium | reverse complement strand
AATCAAACATAAAAAAAGGCGGACCAGCCCATCGCCTATCCGCCTTTGTATAATCATAACTTCCTAAAAGACTTATCTAGGCAATTCCGAACTGACCAGCAAAAACTCATCTACTGCCTTTGCGGCTTGGCGACCTTCGCGGATGGCCCATACCACAAAAGATTGGCCACGGCGACCGTCACCTGCGGCGAAGACTTTGGGGATGGAGGTGCTGTATTGTTTTTCGGTGGCTTTGATTTGCCCGCGACCGTCCAATTCTACGCCCAGGTCTTTTAACAAGCCTTCGTGTACGGGATGGACAAAGCCCATTGCCAGTAACACCAAATCCGCTTCCAGGGTAAATTCGCCGCCTTCTTTGTTGCTCATTTTCCACTGACCGCCTTCTTGTTTCCATTCCACTTCCACGGCGTTCAGGTGGGTAATCACGCCGTTTTCACCTGTTACACTTTGGGTGTTGGTGCTCCAGTAACGGTGTTTGATGCCTTCGTCGTGGGACGTGGTGGTGCGTAGCTTGTTGGGCCAGTTCGGCCAAGTCAGCATTTTGTTTTCTTTTTCGGGCGGTTGCGGCAAGATTTCCAATTGCACGACCGACACCGCACCTTGACGGATTGAGGTGCCGATACAGTCTGAACCCGTGTCGCCGCCGCCGATCACAACAACGCGTTTGCCTGTCGCTAAGATGGCTTCTTCATCGGGGATCACATCGCCCGCATTGCGTTTGTTTTGTTGGCGCAAGAAGTCCATCGCAAAATGCACGCCCGTAAAGTCGTTGCGGCCTGGCACTTCTAAGTCACGCGGTTTTTCTGAGCCGACTGCCAAGACGATGGCATCAAAATCAGCCATGATTTTTTGTACGGGGATGTCCCGGCCGATAAAGCTGTTCGGTCTAAAACGCACGCCTTCGGCTTGCATTTGGGCGATGCGTTTGTCGATCAGGTGTTTTTCCATTTTGAAATCGGGGATGCCGTAACGCAACAAGCCGCCGATACGGTCATTTTTTTCAAACACCATGACTTCATGGCCCGCACGCGCCAATTGCTGGGCAGCGGCTAAGCCCGCCGGGCCAGAACCGATGACGGCAACGCGTTTGCCTGAACGTTGTGCCGGAATGACGGGTTTAACCCAGCCATTCGCCCAACCTTTGTCGATAATCGCGCGTTCTATGGATTTGATGGTGACGGGTTGGTCAGTCAAATTCAGGGTACATGCGGCTTCGCAAGGTGCAGGGCAGATGCTGCCCGTGAATTCAGGAAAGTTGTTGGTGCTGTGCAGCACAGACAACGCTTCTTGCCAATCGCCGTGGTAAACGCCGTCATTCCATTCGGGAATGATGTTGTTGACGGGGCAACCTTGATGACAATAAGGGATGCCGCAATCCATGCAGCGTGCGCCTTGTTGTGACATTTCTGCATCGCTAGGGGCTAGCGTAAATTCCCGATAATGTTTGATACGGTCACTGGGCGCTTCGTAGCGGCGTTCAGTGCGCGGTAATTCCATAAACCCAGTTGGTTTGCCCATCTTCAATACCTTCTAAAATAGTAACGCTTACGCAGTTGCTGATGCTAACGCTTGTTCTGCCTGAATTTGTTTAAGTGCCGCACGGTAATCAATCGGCATGACTTTAACAAACAGGGGCAGATAATGTTGCCAGTTTGCCAAAATTTCTGCCGCGCGTGCGCTGCCAGTGTAGTGTTTGTGGTTTTCGATCAAGCGTTTAAGGCGCAGGGCATCGTCACGCGTCATGTCGGTCATAATGTTGACACGACCGTGGGTTTCCATATCGCCGCCTTGATGTGCGGTGCTTTCTAGGGCATCGTCATCGGCGAGGACAGGCTCGAGTTCCACCATTGATAAGTTGCACAGTTGCTTAAAGCTACGCGCTTCATCCAAAACATAGGCGATACCGCCGGACATACCCGCCGCGAAGTTGCGTCCGGTTTTGCCCAAAACGACGACTACGCCGCCCGTCATGTATTCGCAGCCGTGGTCGCCCACGCCTTCAACCACGGTGATCGCGCCTGAGTTGCGGACGGCAAAACGTTCACCCGCCACGCCGTTGAAATAACATTCGCCACTGATCGCGCCGTATAACACGGTGTTGCCGACGATAATGTTTTCCGAGGCGTTAATCGGGCAATCTTTAGGCGGATAAATGGCAATGCGTCCGCCACTCATGCCTTTGCCGACGTAATCGTTGCCTTCGCCTTCCAGCTCGATGCTCACGCCTTGCGCCAAAAATGCGCCAAAGCTTTGTCCGGCAGTTCCGGTCACTTTTATCGCAATCGTGTCATCCGGCAAGCCTTTGTGACCATAGCGTTTGGCAACCGCACCCGACAACATCGCGCCAAAGGTACGGTTGATGTTTTTGACTGGCGTGTTGATAGTGACGGCAGTGCCGTTTTCCAACGCGGGTTGTGCTTGGGCAATCAGTTGATGGTCTAAGGCGAGTTCCAAACCGTGGTCTTGTTTTTCTGACCAGTAGATAGCGGTTTCACTATCAGCTTCGGGTTTGTGGAAGATGCGCGTAAAGTCCAGGCCTTCGGTTTTCCAATGCGAGATAGCGCGTTGCATGTCCAGCATATCAGAACGTCCGACCATTTCATCAATCGTGCGGAAGCCTAATTTAGCCATCCATTGGCGCACGTCTTCGGCAATCATGAAGAAATAGTTGACGACATGTTCGGGTTGTCCGGTAAAGCGTTTGCGCAATTCGGGATCTTGGGTCGCCACACCGACGGGGCAGGTGTTGAGATGGCATTTACGCATCATCAAACAGCCCGATACAATCAGCGGTGCAGTCGCAAAACCAAATTCATCCGCGCCCAATAAAGCACCGATAATCACGTCGCGGCCTGTACGCAATCCGCCATCGACTTGTACGGCGATACGTCCACGCAATTTGTTCAACACTAAGGTTTGGTGGGTTTCGGCAAGGCCAATTTCCCAAGGCAAACCTGCGTGTTTAATTGAAGTCATCGGGCTAGCACCCGTGCCGCCGTCATAGCCGGAAATGGTGACATGATCGGCATGGGCTTTGGAAACACCCGCCGCAACCGTACCGACACCGACTTCAGACACCAGCTTGACACTGATACGCGCTTCGGGGTTGACGTTTTTAAGGTCGTGGATCAATTGCGCCAAATCTTCAATCGAGTAAATGTCATGATGCGGCGGTGGTGAAATCAAACCCACGCCTTGGGTAGAATGGCGCACTTTGGCAATAACCGCATCCACTTTATGGCCGGGCAACTGCCCGCCTTCCCCCGGTTTTGCACCTTGGCTGATTTTGATTTGGATGTCGTCGGCATTGACCAAGTATTCGGTAGTGACACCAAAACGCCCGGAAGCGACTTGTTTAATGGCAGAACGCATGGAATCGCCGTTTGCCAATGGCACAAAGCGTTCAGGCAATTCGCCGCCTTCACCTGTGTTGGATTTGCCGCCGATACGGTTCATCGCGATTGCCAAGGTGGTGTGGGCTTCGTAAGAAATTGAACCAAACGACATAGCACCTGTGGCAAAGCGTTTAACGATGTCTTTCGCTGATTCCACTTCGTCTAAAGGCACGGGATTAGCCGCTGTTTTAAACGTCATCAAGCCGCGTAAAGTCAGCAAGGCTTCGTTTTGCTCATCAATCATCCGGCAAAAATCGGCATACAGCTCGGGGCTGTTGGTGCGGGTTGCATGTTGCAGCGTGCTGATAGTGGCAGGTGTCCAAGTGTGCGCTTCGCCACGGATACGGTAAGCGTATTCGCCGCCTATATCGAGGGCATCACGGTATAACGGTGCGCTGCCAAACGCCAAACGGTGACGGCGGATGGTTTCTTCGCTAATTTCGGCTAAACCTGCACCTTCGGTAGTGCTGGTGGTGCCAGAAAAGTAGGCGTCTAAGAACGGTTCGGACAAGCCGATGGCGTTAAAGATTTGCGCACCACAATACGATTGGTAAGTAGAAATGCCCATTTTGGACATGACTTTTAACAAGCCTTTAGAGACGGCTTTAACGTAATGTTTGTGGGCTTCGTATTCGCTCAGGTTAGGCAGTTCGGCACAGAAACTGGACAAGGTATCAAACGCCAAGTAGGGGTTGACCGCTTCTGCGCCATACGCCGCCAACAACGCGAAATGATGCACTTCGCGTGCTTCACCTGTTTCGACCACCAAGCCCACTTTCGTGCGCAAGCCTTCGCGGGTCAGGTAATGGTGTACGGCAGACGTGGCTAACAAGGCCGGAATGGCGATGTGTGCCGCATCCAAATCACGATCGGACAAGGCCAAAATATTGTTGCCGTCTACCACCGCTTGTTTGGCGGCAGCGCATAATTTCGCCAACGCGCCTTCCATGCCGCTCGCGCCTAAATCGGCGGTATAGCACAAGGATAAGGTTTTGGTCCTAAAAACACCGCCTGTACGCGCTTCAATGCGGCGGATTTTTTCCAAATCTTGGTTGGTTAAAATCGGCTGCTCAACTTCCAGCCGCATGTGCATACCGCCTTCGTCCAAGCCCAACAAATTGGGGCGCGGGCCGATCAGCGACACCAGCGACATGACCAATTCTTCCCGAATCGGGTCGATGGCAGGGTTGGTGACTTGGGCAAAACCTTGTTTGAAGTAATCGTATAACAAGCGTGGGCGTTGTGACAGTACCGCTAAAGCCGCATCGATGCCCATAGAGCTGATGGCTTCTTGTCCGGTTTGCGCCATCGGTTTTAAGATAAACTCCAAGTCTTCGCGGGTGTAACCAAAGGCTTGTTGTCTGTCTAACAAAGTGTGCGCGTCGGGTGCCATAGCCGACACTTCGGACGGCAATTTGGACAGCAAAATTTGGGTTTTTTCTAGCCATTCCGAATACGGGTGGCAATCGGCCAAATTGGCTTTTAATTCGGCATCATCAATAATACGGCCTTGTACCGTGTCTATCATCAGCATTTTGCCGGGTTGCAAACGCCATTTTTTGATGATTTTGTGTTGCGGAATGTCGAGTACACCCATTTCTGAGGCCATTACCACGACATCGTCATCAGTGACCAAATAACGCGCAGGACGTAAACCATTACGGTCTAAGGTTGCGCCAATTTGGCGACCGTCGGTGAACGCAATCGCAGCAGGGCCGTCCCAAGGTTCCATCAGCGCGGCATTGTATTCATAAAACGCGCGTAATTTTTCGTCCATCAGCACGTTGCCAGCCCAGGCTTCGGGGATCAGCAACATCATGGCATGGGCCAAGCTATAACCGCCCGCTACCAACAGTTCGACCGCATTGTCGAAACACGCGGAGTCGGATTGGCCTTCGGCAATCAACGGCCATAATTTGTGGACATCATCGCCCAGCACTTTAGAAGCGATGGAGTGACGACGTGCCGCCATGCCGTTCATATTGCCGCGCAAGGTGTTGATTTCACCGTTATGGGCAATCATACGGAACGGATGCGCCCGGTCCCAAGTTGGGAAAGTGTTGGTGGAAAAGCGTTGGTGTACCAAAGCCAAGGCACTGACGACGCGTTCGTCTTGTAAATCAGGATAGAACGGGCCGACTTGGTTAGCCAGCAACATGCCTTTGTAAACTAAAGTGCGGGTAGACAAGGACGGGACATAAAACGCATAACCCTGTTCCAGGTTGAGATCGCGCACGGCATTTTCAACTTGTTTGCGGATTACAAACAGTTTGCGTTCAAAAGCGTCTTGATCGCCGCAATCTGCACCACGTCCGATAAAGATTTGGCGGATAAAGGGTTCGACTTGTTTGGCGGTGATGCCCAATTCGTGGTTATCCACGGGCACATCGCGCCAGCCCAGCAATACCGCGTTTTCTTTGGCAATAATGTCGGTGAACAGAGTTTCGCAAATTGCGCGGTTGGCGGGATCGCTAGGCAAAAACACCATGCCGACGGCATATTCGCCTTCAACAGGCAAAACCAAGCCTTGTTTGGCGCATTCGGCGCGCAAAAAAACATCCGGCATTTGCAACAAAATCCCAGCGCCATCACCCGCAAACTTATCCGCGCCGACCGCACCACGATGTGTTAGGTTTCTCAGCAATTCCAAGCCTTGGCTGACAATCGCGTGGCTCTTTTGGCCTTTGATATGGACAATAAAACCGACTCCACACGCATCATGTTCATGGCGTGGATCATATAAACCTTGTCTGGTTGGTAGCGTACTTTGACTCATGGTCACCTCAAAAAGAATATTACAAAAGGGGGCTTGCTCCCTTTACAAACCTGCACCCTGCGCCTAAATGACGGCTTCCATTCTATGGCACAACTGGGCAAAACCGCTAAATTATACGGATTCAACGGCATTTTGTCCATTGACTACACAAAAAACCAATAACCTTACTCAGATTAACGCCACGCACTCAAACCTAAATGCCGGATTACCTCATTCAAGCCCATTATACGCACCCACGCAAACCGAAAAATACGCCATTTACCCCATGCCGGGGATTTTTCAAAATCTCCTAAGCAAGTGTGGTATCTTTCTTCGCCATAATAGATGCACTTGATATTCCGTCAGTTTATTCATACCCGAACAAGTGTCACCCAAAATGTGCAACAAGGATACCTTTATGAAAGAACAGTTTGATGTCGTCATCGTAGGCGGTGGCATGGTGGGCGCGGCGGTGGCTTGTGCGCTGGGCGGTAGCCAGCTAAAGGTCGCGGTGATTGAAAGCACACCGCCCGAACCTTTTGCCACCGAACAGCCCCACGATTTGCGTGTCTCTGCACTCAGCATCGCCTCTAAAAATATCCTAGAAACCGTTGGCGCATGGGACGGCGTAGTCAGCCGACGCTTATGCCCTTTCCGCAGGATGCGGGTTTGGGAAACGGCGGGCGACACCGAATTTTGCAGCGATGACATCAATTACCCCGAACTGGGCTATATCGTCGAAAACCGCATCACCCAATTGGCGTTGTTGGAACGCTTACAAGCGTTTGCCAATATTGAGCTAATCTGCCCAGTCACGATCACTAAAATCAATTACACGCCCGGCCTGGACAGCACCCTAGAATTGGCTGACGGCAGGATATTGGCAGCCAAAGTGTTGGTTGCCGCCGACGGCGGGCAATCGCGGGTACGGCAAACCGTGGGCTTGGGCGTGACCAGCTGGGATTACCAACAACACGCCTTGGTGATCTACATTGAAACCGCTTATGGGCAACAAGACATCACTTGGCAACGCTTTGTGCCTAGCGGCCCGCAAGCGTTTTTGCCGCTGACCGGGCCTTATGGCTCTATTGTTTGGTATAACTCGCCGGATGAAATCAACCGCTTAAAAAACTTACCCTATGATGCGCTTAAATCTGAGTTGGTAAAGGCTTTTCCCGATTGTTTAGGCGAAGTCGTCCAAGTCTTGGGTATCGCCAGCTTTCCGCTTAAACGCCAACATG
>JABFST010000455.1 GCA_013140465.1 Methylococcaceae bacterium | reverse complement strand
GGCGTTATTAGCCGCCATCAGGCGCATGGGGTATGGCAAAGACGACATGACTACCCACGGGTTTAGGGGCATAGCATCCACCCAAATAAGGGAGGTTGGGCAGGGGAAGTTTAGGGAAGAGGTAATAGAGGCGCAGTTAGCGCACGCGGCTAAAAGCAAGACCCAAGCCGCCTATGACCATGCTATCTACCTGCCAGAACGAACAGCGTTGATGCAATGGTGGGCTGACTATCTGGACGGGATTAGCCGCGCCAACACCTGAAAACGACAGGCAAAAAAAAGCCCCGACGAATCAGGGCTTAGTCAGACTGCGGTGCTGGGACAATTCCTGCCTTGCAAAACCTGACTGCAAACATTATAGCCCACGATGCCATGCAAAAGCCACACAAAAAAACAGCGGCTACCTAGCGATAAGCCGCAAGCGTTGCGGTAGCATAAAGTTAAGATCGACTTTATCTTTTAGTTTGCGATAAGCCGCAAGCGTTGCGGTAGGTGAGTGGGTTTTTTTGTAGGCGCAAAAAATTCTCCCAACAATGAAAACAAGGGCTTATGTGGTGGAGTCAAAAATTTAAATTGACATAGAGTGCATGGCGGTTGTTGCGTGTACATACCAGTGCTATGCTACACACACTAACCAAAGGTTAGAAAAGTACACAGCAACACCCGTATCTTGCCGGAATGGGGTGTTGCTGTTTCTCTAAACGCAACATGAGTAAACCGCCTAGGGCGTGTACACAGTGCAAATAAATTATATTAAACAAATTTTTTTTTGTAAAGAAATTTATTTTTTGTAAATATTTATCTGTGAAACAAATCCCCAAGACGCTTTGCCTGTGTTGCCTAAATTTTAGGTGACATCATGAATACAAAATCAATTCTACGCGCAAAACATTTGGCGGCACGGCTGGACGTTAGCAAATCAAAGCTATACGGCCTAGTAAAGCAAGAAGACTTCCCGCCACGCATCTACCTAACCCCTACCTGCGTAGGCTGGGACTCCGCCTTGGTGGACGCGTGGGTAGAGAGCAAGACGGCAAGCAAGCCTACCGCACAGGCGGAGTCCCAGCCTACGCAGGTTTCAGGCTCTGTAGAAACCATTAATAGGAAAAAACACGCATCCACCAAGGCGAGCAAGACGGCAAGCAAGCCTACCGAACAGGTAGGCGGCTAACATGGCTGGCTTAGGCTTAACCCTAGCTACAGGGAAACGAGCATATGCCACCGCACTACAGCCGTACAGCCCTACATTTGAGGAGTTCGCCAATACCCTTGGCAAGCCCGACCTTGGGGGCAAGGATGGCTCTTACTTTATCCGTTGTGGCGGCACTAAGCGCACAAACGACGACACAACACAAACAGCGGCTATCCTGATACTGGACGGCGACAAAGGGCTTGATGGCGGCAGCGCACCACACCCACAGGACGTGCATAAGGTGCTGCTTGGCCTAGGTATCAAACACTGCATATACTCCAGCCACAGCAACACCCCAGACACCCACAAGTACAGGGTTGTTATCCCGTGCGAGTATGCCCGCGACCAGCTCAAGCCCTTGCTTGAGTGGGTGTTTAGCAAGCTGCACGCCAAGGGTGTGGAACTTGCTAACGCGCCAGAAAATGCAACATGGTCACAGGCGTGGTTTTTCCCGCGCGTTAGCGAACACTCAAGGGCTTGCTTTACGCACTATGTCCACTTTGACGGCGTAGACCTGCATCCCTCGCACATCCCACAGCAAAGCACTCCCTTATTCAAAGCATTTGTAGATGCTTCGAATACCGCTGTTCCCGCTGGCGTGCGCACTCCCTCCAGCCACACACCCGCAACCGACAACTGGAAACAGCGGCTAGAAGCGGTCATGGAACAAGGGCGTGCTGGCGAGTGGCATCATACCCGCACCAAAGTGGGGACTACCGCTGGTGGCTTAGTTGCCAGTGGTGCAGTGCTTGAGGCCGACGCAATCCGCTACATTGAGGATTGGCACACCACTGTTTGTGATGCGTCGGGCGACAATCAGCAGACCCGCACAAAAGAGCTGATGGCGTTGCACGACGGGTTTAAACATGGCCTAGCGTCACCGCTGCAAGACAGGCCGCCCAAGTCCTCCCGCTCAGGTATTGATTGGGGGCTGTCCCAACAGCTTGACGCAAAAGGCTTGTTTAGCCTCCCTAACGCCACCAGCCGCCCATACTTTGCCGTTCACCAAAAAGAGGGTGCAGCGGCTGGTGGCTGGGATAAGGCGGCTGGTGTCTGGCATCACACAGAGCGGCAGCGTGATGGCGTATACGAGCCGCACGACATACTTGTTTGCTCACCGATTTGGGTGGATGCCCAAGCGCACGACGGGCAGCACGACAACCACGCGCTAATGCTGAGGTTCACGACCTCCACGGGTGTGGAGAAGACTTGGCTAATGCCCAAGTCGTTGTGCGGTGGCAATGACCAACGGCTAGCGGAATTGTTGCTGGCACGCGGTGTCAGCATCTACGCCGCAGCGGCTTTGCTACGGCGTTATTTGCTTGAGTGCAAACCGGACAAAACCATAGTCCATGTTGCCAGAACTGGGTGGCTGGACGGTAGTTTTGTGCTGCCGGACACGACCATAGGCGCACGGGATGACGTGGTATTTATGGGCGGCGAGCTTTCGGCAGAGTACAGCACGCGCGGCGATACCGAGGGCTGGCGTGATAGCGTTGGCAGACTATGTGCGGGCAATGCGCTAATGACAATGCAAGCGTCGGCTGGGTTTGCGGGGGCGTTGCTGGATAAGGTTGGCATGGGTTATGCGGGATTCCACATTTATGGCGACTCTAGCACGGGCAAATCCACAGGCCAGCTAGTTGCCACGTCTATCTGGGGTGGCACGCATTTTGGCGGCAGCTGGAAGGCCACGGGCAACGGCCTAGAGGCAAAAGCCGCGCTACACAGTGATGGCCTGTTAGCGTTGGATGAGCTGGGGGACTCAAAACCACACGCGGTCAATGACACACTGTACGCCTTGGGCAACGGGCAAGGCAAACAGCGGGCGACCATCACCGGAACAGCCCGCGCCGCGCAGACTTGGCGCGTGGTGCTGCTATCAACTGGCGAGAAGACGTTAAGCGCACACCTAGCCACGGCGGGTATCACCCCCACGGCAGGGCAGGACGTGCGGTTTGCCGAGATTCCCGTATTTGGCAAGCACGGGGCGTTCGATAACCTGCACGGCATGACGGACGGCGGGGCATTCTCTAAGGCCGTCTGTGATGCCGCACAGGCTCACCACGGCTACACAGGCAGGGCGTTCTTGGCTAGGCTAGTGGATGATAAGCGGGATTTTAAGGCAGCCCTAGAGGATGCCTATAGCCAGCTATCGCCAAGCAAGCCAGAACCGCAGGTGGGTAGGGTTCTGCGGTACTTTGCACTGGCTGCACTGGCTGGCGAGTTGGCAACAGAGTATGGCCTCACGGGATGGGAGGCGGGCGCAGCCACAACAGCGGTCAAAGCCTGTTTTGAAGAGTGGTTGTATCACAGGGGTGGCGGGTCGTTAGAGGACAGGCAAATTCTGGCCTCTGTATGGCGATTTGTGGAAACCTATGGCGATGCCCGCTTCACTGTAAAACTCCCCCGCAACGAGGCAGAGATGGCTTTTTCGGTTCTGCGTGGGGTTAGGGCTGGATGGTTTGAAATGATTGGCGAGGACAAACGGTGGCTATTCACCGCATCCGGCCTACAAGAGGCCACCAAAGGGTTCGACCTAAAGCGCGTGCGCACTGCGTTAGCCAATGCTGGCTGGCTAATCCTAAGCAAAACACAAACAGACAACCCGACCGTGGTTCACAAAATAGACGGCACAACCCACAGGCTATACCAGATACAGCCGCCTTCCATGCCGCTTACAGGGGGTGCGTTATGAGCCGCTGCATGAGGGTTGCTTGGTGTATGTGGATGCCCTACAACATCCTGCATGTGACGGACGCGCACCCCTACCGCGATGACGTGCCTAGTGGTTGGTATTTGCGAAACAGGGATTACAAACTGTTAGGCGGTGCAGCCGCTGTTCCCGCGCAGCTCACACCCGAACAACAGCGGCTGGTGGCTGGCTTGCTGATAGACCCCAACTTCGATGCTGAGGGGCGGCTGCATTACGGGAATTTTTACAACTGCTACACACACCCATCCAACAGCGTCGAAGCCCGCTTGGCCTATGCCAAGAAGCTAGAAATTCTCTTTCCGCTGTTCCCGCACGCGTTCCCCGCCAAGGTGGTGTATATGCCCGACAAAGAGTGCGGCAAGGCTGGGGTGTTTGCGTGCGCGTACAACTCCCTAGGCGTGCCTCTACAGCCCAAACTGCACCGTATAACCTACCGCGACCTAGGCAGGATTGAGGCAGGTGGGCGGGGGCTAGCATCCAGATTCGGCGTGGGCTTGGATGCTGCCCAGCTGGCTGACCTAACCGCAAACTAAACTACACCCACAGCGCAACCTAAAGCCCCTCACGAAGGGGCTTTTTTTTGCGTTGTAGGCGGGCTTTTCTGATTGTGGTACTAGGGTGGCTGTTTAACGAAAGCGTGGCGTGGCGGCGGGTTTAGAGAGAGCCGCTGTTTGTGGTTTGATTGAGTGCTTATGTCGCCGTGATTGTTGCTTGATTGAGTGCTTATGTCGCTGTTTTGTGGCTTGATTGAGTGCTTATGTCGCTGTTTTGTGTGTTGAGTTACAGACAAGCCATCATTAAGCCTTATCGTGGACTTTGTAAGCAATTGATTTTATTGGCTTATTTTTTTTAGTTGCCAGAGTTACACCACAAAAAAATACTTGTAACCGCTTGGAGGCCGCGCGGTTCGTGGCTTGCAGCCTTTTTTATATATATAGTTACAGGTTACAAAGAAATATATATATATATAAGGGCGATTGTTTCCTTATAGTAAATAGACTGTAAACATTTAGTACATAATCACCATACATTTATACTATGTATATCCAAATTTCTCTGTAACCTGTAACCAAACCGCCGCAAGCCACGCCAGCCGTGGCCTACAGCGGTAACAAGCCTTAGTAACCGCTGCCTTTTTTGTGTAACCTGCATCACCCAAAAAAGAATAAAGCAAGCAAAATCAATAGCTTGTGATTTTGCTTGCGGGGGAGTTGTTACCCGACACGCAACCTCAAAACAGCGGCTTCTAACTCCACCTAAACCATGCCATGCCAGTAAAAATGTAGTAACTATCGCAGTAACTGCGTGTAGGCTGTTTTTTTATTATTCATTAAATCAACAACTTACGCGCACAATTCTTGTGCCGCCGCCCCACCAAATTCAGCTTCAAAAATATAAAAACCCGCTAAGCCGCAAGGCTTAGCGGGTTTTTTATTGCCTAACGATGTGCAGTAAAATACCAGCTAGGGGGGGCCGCACATGTCGATAGTAGCATTGCTGTCTGGATTACGCCGCATGGGGTACGACAAAGAAGAACTGAACGCCAACGGGTTTAGGGGTTACGGGTATAGCGTCAACTAAGAGAAGGGAAATAGAGAAGGGGAAATTTAGGGAGGAAGTCTTAGAGCCACAACTCGCGCATAGCACAAAAAGCCAAACCCAAAAGGTTTACGACCACGCTAAATACCATGAAGACCGCACGGAACTGATGCAATGGTGGGCGGACTATCTCGACAAGCTCAAACAAGGCGCTGATATTATCCCAACCCACAAAACAGGCAGTTAATACATAGGATATAATGACCCCACAATAAGCACAAACCACCCTCTGATAACACCTAATGGCCACCCACACCATCCTAGACCAATTCAAACAAGCCGCCTATAACAACCGCGATTTAGTGGACAAAATCGAACGCTTGATTGCCAACTATCTAGTCAAAGCCCCGCTTTACCAAGACAAATACAGTGATGTGTGGTTATGGAACGAATGGCCTGACCGTGGCAACCAACCCGATACCGGCATAGATTTGGTGGTCAAAGAACACGGCAGTGATTATGTGGCGGTGCAATGCAAATTTTACGACCCCGCCCATTCCCTGCAAAAGAGCGATATAGACTCATTTTTCAGCACATCCGATACTAGTTTCCCCACCCTCGAAGGTGAAAAAAACTTTGCCAGCCGTTTAATTGTGTCCGCCACCGACAAATGGAGCAAACACGCCGAAACCGGACTGGAAAACCAGAAAATCCCCGTCAACCGCCTACGCGTGCAAGATTTATCCGGTAGCCTCCTGGACTTGTCACAATTCAGCCTGAACCGCCAGCAAGACATCAAACTCAAACCCAAAAAAGCCTTAAGGTCACACCAAAAATCCGCACTTGAAAAAGTCGAAAACAGCTTCCAAACCGCCAACAGTGGCAAACCGATTATGGCGTGTGGCACAGGCAAAACTTTCACAACTTTAAAAATAGCCGAACAACTCACGCCAGGTAAAGGCACGGTCTTGTTCTTCGTGCCGTCCATATCGCGGTTATCACAAACCTTACGGGAATGGACAGCCGAAACCGAACGCCCATTCCATAGCTTTGCCGTGTGTAAAGACAGCAAAGTGGGCAAGAAGAGCGACAACAAAGACCTTAGAGCCTTATAGTTTGACCTTCACATGAAAAAAAAATGATTAAGTATTTAGCAATACATTGCCAAAACAAGCTTTAAAGATCATTAACCAAACATTCAAATAAACGAGAATAAAATGGCAACTGAAGATTTAGAAGAAATCGAAGGTCTTAGCAAAGACGAAGATACCTCTTTGGGTGATTACCCTATAGATACCTTGTTAATTAGAAATGAAACCCGAACCATCCATGATGTAACACGCCGAATTGATAAAGGCTTTTTTATTATGGCTCCTGATTTTCAGCGTGATTTTGTTTGGGAAGAAGATAAACAAAGTAAACTCATCGAATCGGTACTAATGCGTATTCCTTTGCCCGTGTTTTATTTAGGGGAAGACAATGATGGTAAAATGGTTGTCGTTGATGGTTTACAGAGACTAACAACTTTTAAACGATTTCTTGATAATGATTTTCGTCTGAAACTACCTAAACAACCAGAATTGGATAAAAAGTTATTTAAAGAACTTTCACCTAAACTTCAAAACCGCATTGAAGATTGTAATCTAATTCTTTATGTGATTGATGCAAAGGTACCCGAGCGAGCGAGGCTGGATATTTTTGAGCGTGTCAACAGTGGTGAACCACTAACTAGACAGCAAATGCGTAATTGCTTATATAGCGGCAAAGCGACTCAATTTTTAAAAAAAGAATCAAGTACCGATCTTTTTAAGTTAGTGACAGCAAATAGTTTAAAGCCCAAAACGATGCGTGACAGGGAGTGTATCAATCGATTTTGCGCTTTTCATTTGCTGCCACTTGATAACTATAAAGGTGATATGGATGAATGGTTGGCTGAGTCTTTAAGAAAAATGAATGAATTGGATCAAC
>JABFST010000079.1 GCA_013140465.1 Methylococcaceae bacterium | reverse complement strand
GCACTGTCATCAAAGCCCATCTTGGCATCCAGCGCGACCAATTCGCCCGCTTTAGTGACCACTAAGGGATTGATTTCCAACATGCTGACATCTAAGGCGCGTAAGGCGCGATAGCAGCCTTTAATAGTCTTGACGGCATGGCTCATGATTTCAGCATCCAAGCCTAAAGCAAAGGCCATTTCCCGGGCCTGAAAATCCAATAAACCCACCGCAGGTTCAATATAGATTTTGGTGATGGCATCGGGGTCGTTGACCGCCAATTCCTCAATATCCATACCGCCTTGCGCCGAGCCAACCATGACGATGCGTTCGGAGCTACGATCCACCAAAAAACAAAAATACAATTCTTGGGCGATTTCCGTACCCGCTTCAACATAAAGCCTGGAACACACTTTGCCCGCAGGGCCGGTTTGATGCGTCACCAAACGCTTACCCAATAAATAACTCGCTGCCGCTTCAACTTCATCGTGGTTTTTACAGATTTTAATACCGCCGGCCTTACCTCGCGCCCCCGAATGGATCTGCGCTTTGACCGCCCAGACATGACCACCAATTTCGCGTGCGCGCTGCACTGCATCTTCGGGGCTGTAAGCCAGCCCGCCTTCAGCGATTTTAATACCGTAACCGCTTAAAATATCTTTTGCTTGATACTCATGAATATCCACAGCATCTCCGTTATTGTTATTGGGTAAATTAAATACAACAGGACACCAGGACTATGCCCAGTGCCAAGAACCTTATTTTGTTTTCGCCGCAATCGCCTGTGCAGCGTTGACGACATTATTGGCCATTTTTTCTGAGGCCGCGTCTATCAAACGACCATCCAATGCCGCAGCGCCTTTACCTTGTGCCGCCGCTTCTTGTAAGGCCACCAAAATGCGCTTGGCTTTTTCAACCTCAGCCGCAGGCGGGGTAAACACGTCATTTGCCAACGCCACTTGGCTAGGGTGTATCGCCCATTTGCCTTCACAACCTAAGGCGGCGGCGCGTTTTGCTGCCAACACATAACCGTCTGGGTCTTTAAAGTCACCAAACGGGCCATCAATAGGGCGTAGGCCAAAGGCGCGGCAAGCTACGGTCATGCGGCTAATGGCGGCGTGCCATTGGTCGCCGGGGTAATCTGGGTTTAAACCGCCGATATTGGTGGTGCGTGCGCGGTTGCTGGCAGCATAATCGGCAACGCCAAAATGCAAGGCTTCAAGACGGCCTGATGCGCCGTTGCGGGCGATGTCTTCGACATTAGCCATGCCCAAGGCGGTTTCAATCAAGGCTTCTATGCCGATTTTATTTTTCAGCCCTTGCTGCATTTCCAATTGGTTAAGCATGGCTTCAACCATATAAACATCGGCATAAACGCCCACTTTAGGAATTAACAGGGTATCGATTTTTGCGCCGCATTGTTCCACTAAATCCACGACATCACGCACCATGTATTGGGTGTCCAAGCCGTTGATACGCACGGAAATGGTCACGCCGTGGCCTTTCCAGTCCAAGTCATTGATGGCTTCAATGATGTTTTTTCTGGCACGCAGCTTGTCATCAGGGGCGACTGCATCTTCAAGATCCAAAAAAATGAAATCCGCGCCACTTTTCATCGCCTTTTCAAACATATCTGGGTTAGAACCCGGAACCGCTAACTCACAACGTTGAACGCGTTGAACTGAAGCTGTGTAAAGTGTGTGACTCATTGCTACATTCCTAATGTCATTAAAGTGTTGATGTTTGTTCCTGACTAAGGCCAACGCCTTGCCCGAGAAACAAATAAATCGCCCATTCTACTTTTAGCACCAACAAAGTCAATTTTTAACGTGAACTTTCAGTGTAAAATCAGAATCAAATCTTGCTGATTAGCAGTGGCTATGTCATGATTATTGGTTTTTTTGGGCATCCGCTTTACAATCCACTCGTCCCATACGCCACTGCCCGGCAGCGGCTGACTTTACTCAGGATGCAGGTAAGTTTTAGTGCCACACCCCTTACCCTGCGTGCTAACCTATCCTTCAACTACCTACACTAAGAGGCAACCCCATGGCTGGTCGTAACCACCTTTATATCCCAGGCCCTACCAACGTGCCTAACGAAATCCTCAACGCGATGCACGTCACGATGGAAGACCATCGCTCGCCAATATTTCCACAGCTGTTGACGCCTCTGTTGCAAGACTTGAAGAAAATCTTTAGGACCGAAACCGGACAAGCGTTTATTTTTCCTGCTACAGGCACGGCAGGCTGGGAAGTCGCGCTGACCAACACCCTAAATCCTGGCGATAAAGTACTCATCTACCGTTTTGGCCAATTTAGCCACCTGTGGGCAGAAATGGCAAAACGCTTAGGTTTTGATGTCGAAATCCACCAAGAAACCTGGGGCAAAGGCATTCCCTTAGATCGCCTGGAAGCACGCTTAAAAGAAGACACCAACCACGAAATCAAAGCCGTCTTAGCGACCCATAACGAAACCGCTACGGGTGTCACGAGCGACATCGGCGGCGTGCGCAATGCCCTAGACGCAGCCAGCCACCCTGCTCTGCTGTTCGTAGACGGCGTTAGCTCAATTGCCAGCTTGGAATTCCGTATGGACGATTGGGCTGTTGACGGCGCGATCAGCGGTTCACAAAAAGGCTTTATGATGCCCGCTGGCGGCGCGTTTTTGGCGTTCAGCCAAAAAGCCTTAAAAGCGGCGGAAACCAGCACTTATCCGCGCTGCTTTTTAGACTTGCGCGATCAAATGAACGCCAACAAAGACGGTTACACGCCCTACACCCCTGCCCTGCCGATTTTATATGGCTTGCGCAAAGCGTTGGATATGTTGCTTGAAGAAGGCATCGAAAACGTTTACGCCCGCCATCACCGTTTGGCAGAAGGCACCCGCAAAGCCGTTGCCGCCTGGGGCTTAAAAATCTGCGCCCAACCAGGGTTTGAATCTGACACCGTGACTGCAATTATGGTGCCTGAAGACAAAGACGCACGCACAGTCATCAGCACTGCGTTTAGCAAATACAACATCTCGTTAGGTGCGGGCTTATCGGAATTAGCGGGCAAAGCATTCCGCATCGGTCATGTCGGCGATATGAACGACGTGTCCATGTTAGGCGCGATTGCTGGTGTCGAAATGGCCTTGCTGGACAATGGTTTTGATATTAAGCCAGGCAGCGGTGTTGCGGCGGCGATTGAGTATTATCGGGCGACGGCGTAGTAGTTTTTTAGGCGGCATGAAAGCCCAAAAACTATTTTTGCAAAGTTGGTTAGGCAAGCTAAGCTATACCAGCATATTTTAGGCATGAAAGGGCGAGTGTTAAGCGGCTTAACACTCGCCTTTTAAAATAACGACAAAAATACTTTATTAAGGTGGGATTTTTCATGGCTGCACAAGCTTTGCCGATTACCAACGAATTGGCTGACGAAATTAATTCTTACGCCCTTAAAAATCGTAAGCCGACAGATTGGCAAATTCGATTATTGAAAAACAAAGCCAATAAGTTAAGAGGTAAGATACCCGAAAGCGATTTTTATGTTTTTCAAGGCATGATTGCCTCATTAGAACGTGACATTGGCATGTTATCTATACATTTTCAAACCGGAATTAAGCTTGATCCCTCTCATTTTCATACACAATACAACTATTTAGTCGCATTAAATAATGCAGGCGCTTATTCAAACGCCTTGGCTCACGGAAAATTAATGCTGACCGAGTTTCCTGGGCAGTCTAACGAAATCCTTTCATGGCTGGTTAAATGTGCCTCTGGGGCTTGTCGAATGCGCGAGGCGTTGGTTTTTTTATCCCAACTAAGCTACCCTAGTAAAAATGAAAATTATCAATTAGCTAAAGAACGTATAGCTATTTTTGAAGCCTCTGGATTAAATGATGATGTGGCCGAACGCTTACAATCCATTGTATCCAACCTTATCCAAAAAAATAATCTGTACCATACAAATCCATCGATAGGGATTATAAATAGCTGTATCCACTACCATATCTACGTTGATTTGCCGATTGAAGACATCTTTGAAATTAACTGGCAACTAGCCAATGAATTGGTAGAAAACACTGAAAACACCTATAGCGATACCATCTTGTTTGAGTTTGAGTCTATCGATGTGTTAGAAGAGAGCCTAGCTTAATGAGCGTATCACACAACGACTTTTATACCGCAGCCGAAGCTCTACTCAATAACCCAAATAGCACAGAAATAGATTTTAGAAACCTAATCAGCCGATCTTATTACGCTGTGTTTCACTTAAGCAGGGAAATTTCCACCGACTTTGCCATACCTATCGATGAAGCGGCTTATCGAAAACTAGGTAGCCATGAAAAAGTAATCATCCAATTTGAAAAACACAGCGACAAACGTTTTCAAGCCTTAGCCATTTTAATCAAGCAGCGCAAAACTAAGCGTGCCAACGCTGATTATGACATTAGTCTGGACATTAAACGCCAAGAAACCGCCCAACACTTTCACGCTGTCAAAGGCTTGCTAGCCAAACTTGAAGCACTCAACCCCGTGGAGAAGCAACCATGAACAAACCCAAAGTCATCGTCACCCGTCGCTGGCCCGCTGAAGTTGAAGCCCAGTTACAAGCCCTTTACGACGTGCAGCTCAACGAATCAGACATACCGTTTACCGCCGACCAACTCAAACTTGCCTTGCAAACAGCCGATGCGGTATTGCCCACCGTTACCGACGCACTGACCGCAGACGTGCTAAATGTGGCGGACAAACGCGCCAAAATTATCGGTAATTTTGGGGTGGGTTATAACAATATCGATGTCGCTGCCGCCAAGGCTCAAGGCTTGGTCGTCACCAATACGCCGCATGTGCTGACCGATTGCACAGCTGATATTGCGATGTTGTTGCTGTTAATGTCGGCACGCCGCGCACCTGAAGGTGAACGTCTGATTCTTGATCGGCAATGGACAGGCTGGAAACCCACCCAGTTAATCGGGCAAAAAGTGACAGGCAAAACATTAGGCTTGATTGGTTTTGGACGTATCGCCCAGGCGATGGCTAGAAAAGCCCATCATGGTTTTGGCATGAAGATTTTGTTTTTCGCGCCCTCACAGCCCGCACACGCTATCGTAGACGAGTTGCAGGCCACGCGCTGCGCAACCGTGGAAGAGTTATTGCCTCTAGCCGATTTTGTATCCCTACATTGCCCAGGTGGCGCAGAAACCCGCCACCTCATCAACGAACAACGGCTAAAATTGATGCGCCCGACTGCGCACTTAATTAACACGGCACGCGGCGATGTCGTGGACAGCAAAGCCTTGATTAAAGCCTTACAAGCAGGCTGGATTAAAGGTGCGGGGCTAGACGTGTTTGAAGGCGAGCCGAACATCGACCCAGATTTTTTAAGCTTAGACAATGTGGCGTTATTGCCGCATTTGGGCAGCGCCACCGAAGAAACCCGCGTTGCAATGGGCAACCGGGTGTTGGCGAATATTGCCGCATTTTTTGCCGGACTAGAGCCGGAAGACCGCGTGGCCTAAGCGCGATAACGTTGATGGGGGAGTAACAGGCACTCCCCCTGATGACAAGCTTAAGAGGCTTACTTAAGCACCAGTTCCACCAACCTGACAAACGCCGGGTTAAACAGCGTAAGGCCAAATATAGCAATACCTATCAACACTTTCAGCAACAGCCTAATCTGGTTAAGCTCGGCACGCAGCTCCCTGATTTCGGCGCGCAAACCAGCAATCTCTGCCCGAACCTCGGCAAATTCACTCCGAATCCCTACAATCTCGACCCTCATCAATTCTTTCGTGGCTAATTCTGTACGCAGTTCGTTATACAGCTCGGCCTTAAGGACTTCTGATTTGTGGGTAATCCGGTCTTGCACCTGATCTTCAATAGTCTGAGCGAAGCATTCTATAGCCTTAGCAAAAGCTTGGGCCTTGTCCCTGTCTTGGTTAAACGCCGCTTCCAACAACAAAAACACATCACGCGGCATAGAATAAGCCATCTGCGACAACTCCTTAAAATGCACACCCACACTACCTTTAAATATTTCGCCCCAGAATCCGTCATTCCGAGGCTATCACGATAAACTAAAACAAATGCTTAACCGCGTCCCGCTCTTCTTTTAGTTCGGTTTCCGTCGCTTTCATGCGCTGCTTGCTAAAGTCATTAACCGCCAAGCCTTTAACAATTTCGGCCTTGCCGTCCACCACGGTGACGGGAAACGAATACACCAAACCTTTGGCAATACCATAACTGCCATCAGAGACGATGCCCATACTCGTCCAATCGCCCGCTTCTGTACCCAACACCCAATCGCGCATTTGGTCTATCGCGGCATTGGCAGCAGACGCGGCACTGGATTGGCCCCTCGCTTTAATGACCGCTGCGCCCCGTTGTTGCACACACGGGATAAAATCATCCGCGAACCACGCCTGTTCGACTAAGGACAAGGCATCTTGGCCTTTGACTTTAGCATGGTGTAAATCAGGGTATTGGGTAGCCGAATGGTTGCCCCAAATAATCATATTTTTAATGTCGGTCGTCAGCACGCCGCATTTTTCCGCCAGTTGGGCCACCGCGCGGTTATGATCCAAACGCGTCATCGCAGAAAAATTATCGGGGCTTAAATCGGGGGCATTTTTTAACGCAATCAAGGCATTGGTGTTGGCAGGATTCCCTGTTACCAAGACTTTCACATCACGGCTGGCAACCGCATTTAAGGCTTGGCCCTGTACAGAAAATATTTCCGCATTCACTTCCAACAAATCTTTGCGTTCCATACCCGCGCCGCGCGGACGTGCGCCGACCAAAAACGCATAATCGACATTTTTAAACGCCACCATCGGGTCATCCGATATTTCTATCCTGTGCAGCAAGGGGTTGGCGCAATCCTTTAACTCCATCACCACGCCCTGCAAAGCCGACATTGCCGGAGTAATTTCCAATAAATGCAGCACGATAGGCTGATCCGGCCCCAAAAATGAACCTGCCGCCAATCGAAACAGCAAAGAATAGCTAATTTGCCCTGCCGCGCCAGTAACCGCTATGTGAACGGGTGTTTTCATGGATTTTCCTTTTCATCTTTATTTATAAGGGCTTAAGAAAGACCAAGGCATCAGTTCTGCATGGCCTCACCTATTAGTAACAGGTATTGATGACACGCGCTAAGACCGATCTGTCTTCATAAATAATCAACACTAAAGCCGACCATGGGTGCAATCGTATCACTCCTGACCGTGTAAAAACACCCTTAAATCACGCCCACAGCTTGCCGTGCTTAATCACGGCATAGTTTTTTATATCGGGTATAATATCAGCCAAAATCTCCACCTTAAGCCCATACAGCCAGCCATGAAAAAACTGTTATTTCAATTTTACACTGACACTTACCCTTCCGTTTTCGACACTGTAGTCGGCTATGATGGCGGGGCTGACCACGTTATCGGGCATGGCGGCATCAGCCC
>JABFST010000479.1 GCA_013140465.1 Methylococcaceae bacterium | reverse complement strand
CTCTATGCCATTCTGTCGATTCTTTTCTTTCGCCTGTTTGCCGATCTTTCCAACGCATAGAGGTTGCCAAAGTAATGTTGGCAACTGCGTCACCCGCTGGCATATAACGCACTTCAGGGTATGCCCCCAAATTGCCAATCAAAGTCACTTTGTTAAGCATATATCCTCCTAAGTTAAATTGTGTAGAGTCCCACCGTGGTCAGCGCTAAGCGGTACACATTGGGTTGATGATGCGGCCTTGCCGCCAGACGGCACACTATCCCAATATTAGCACTAACTCTCAAGCGATTTTTATCGGCGTATAGAAAACGGGCACGCCTGATAGCAAGCTTAAGCATGACAACCGGAGTGCAACGGCTTTAGACGTTGCAGTGTAGGCAACTGAGCCCAGCATAAACACAACACTGACACGGCTGCGGATTTTATTGATCCGTATTTTTACTACGAAGCACACGAAGTTTCTCATACGTCTTCTTGTCCATCGCGTTCTTCGTGGTGAAGAATTACGAGACCGTGACTGTGCAGGGTATATAACCTCCTATCCACGCCGCCCGCAATCGCGCAAACTGGCGGCCTAAAATCTGCTAAACTAACAGCCTTCACTTGATACCTACTTAGCCAATGGCACTTAAGTCCACCATCTATAAAGCCGACTGTCAGATTGCTGACATGGACAGAGGCTATTATCACGACCATCACCTCACCCTGGCCTTACACCCTTCAGAAACTGAAGAACGGATGATGGTACGGTTGCTGGCGTTTATCATCCATGCCGATGAGAACCTACACTTTACCAAAGGCTTAAGCAGCGACGACGAACCCGACCTTTGGCAAAAAAGCCTGACCGATGAGATTGATGTCTGGATAGACGTAGGTATGCCCGACGACAAGCGCATCCGTAAAGCGTGCCATCGCGCCAAGCAAGTGTATGTTTACACTTACGGCGGGCGCAACAGCTTGTGGTGGCAACAAATCCAGCACAAGCTCGAACGCTTTACCAACCTGACCGTCGTCAATCTGCCCAAAGCCGACACCGACGCACTGATGCCTTTGGTCAAACGTACTATGCACTTGCAAATCAGCTTACAAGACGGGCAGTTATGGCTCAGTGACGAACACCAGAACGCGACCGTCAAACCCGACACTTGGCTATCGGCGACATAAGCCCACGCAGTTACCCTTTTTTTCTTACCCTTGAGTACAACACCTTGATTTCTACAGCTAACCTTACCATGCAATTTGGGGCAAAACCCCTGTTTGAAAACGTCTCCGTCAAATTTGGCGACGGCAACCGTTACGGCCTGATCGGCGCCAACGGCTGCGGCAAATCCACGTTTATGAAAATCTTAAGCGGCGACCTTGAGCCTTCCGCTGGCAACGTCAGCATCAGCCCCAACGAACGGCTGGGCAATTTGCGCCAAGACCAATTTGCTTATGAAGACTACCGCGTACTGGATGTGGTCATGATGGGCCACGCCGAAATGTGGGCGGCAATGTCCGAACGCGATGCCATCTACGCTAATATGGAAGCCACCGAAGACGACTACATGCACGCCGCCGAACTGGAAGCCGTGTTTGCCGAATACAACGGTTACACCGCCGAAGCCCGCGCGGGCGAATTGCTGTTGGGCTTAGACATTCCCCTAGAACAACATAACGGCCTGATGAGTGCAGTTGCACCCGGCTGGAAGTTGCGCGTGTTATTGGCCCAAGCTTTGTTTGCCAATCCCGACATCATGCTCTTGGACGAACCCACCAACAACCTCGACATCAACACCATCCGCTGGCTGGAAGACATCCTTAACCAACGCAACTGCACGATGGTCATCATCTCGCATGACCGCCATTTCTTAAACAGCGTCTGTACGCACATGGCGGATATGGACTATGGCGAACTGCGCGTCTATCCCGGCAACTACGACGACTACATGATCGCCGTCACCGAAGTGCGCGCGCGCCTGTTGGCGGGCAACGCCAAGAAAAAAGCCCAAATTGCCGAACTGCAAACCTTCGTCAGCCGCTTTTCTGCCAACGCCTCCAAAGCCAAGCAAGCCACCTCACGCGCCAAACAACTCGATAAAATCAAGCTCGATGAAGTCAAACCTTCTAGCCGCGTCAGCCCGTTCATCCGTTTTGACCAAACCAAAAAACTGCACCGTCTGGCTTTGGAAGTTGAAGATGTCAGCAAAGGCTATAGCGAACAGCCCTTGTTCCAAAACCTCAAACTCATGGTCGCCGTGGGCGAACGCATCGCCGTTATCGGCCCTAACGGCATCGGCAAATCCACACTCTTGCGCACCTTGGTCGGTGATTTGACCCCCGACACCGGCACGGTAAAGTGGTCAGAAAACGCCGATGTCGGCTACTTTACCCAAGACCATGCCGACGACTTTGCCGAAGACCTGCCGTTGGTTGAATGGATGGGGCAATGGCGCAAAGAAACCGACGACGACCAAACCATACGCGGCACGTTAGGGCGGCTGTTGTTTTCCAATGACGAAATCTACAAATCCGTAAAAGTCATTTCCGGCGGCGAACAAGGCCGCATGTTGTTTGGCAAGCTCATCCTGCAAAAAAACAACATTTTGGTCTTAGACGAACCCACCAACCACTTGGACATGGAATCGATAGAATCCTTAAACACCGCGCTGGAAAACTACCCCGGCACCTTGATTTTTGTCAGCCATGACCGCGAGTTTGTGTCTTCACTCGCTACCCGCATTATCGAACTGACCCCTAACGGCATCGTCGATTTTAGCGGCAATTATGAAGATTATTTAAATAGCCAAGCCTAGCTTTTACGACAATCGACCAACCCTATCCGCGAGATAGAAATAGCCGCAGACCTGCGAGGTTTTAAAAACCTCGCAGGTCTTTATTGTGCCGCTTATAGGAAGTTGCCACCAATCTTATCACCTAGGCAGAAAACGCTTACTGGCTAGTCTAGTGAGATATGCCAAATGCAAAGGCTTGTCGGTCAGCAGCTAGCCAACAACCCCTCTCCCTCAGGGCATATGTATCTATACAAGTCATTAGCCCGTCATTCCGGCATGGATGCCGGAACCCAGTGCCACGGACGGTCGCTTCGGGAAGCTGTAAGTGCTTGGTTTAGCATTGCCGTCATAGTGAACATTCACATCCGTGTGACTGGATTCATGCAGGGCTATCCTGCCCTGCACCCTAACGGGTTAATGCAAATCCGCTCCCGGCGGATTTGTCTGGCATCCATGCCAGTATGACGGTGCTTTTATAACTTGTTCAAACTTGTGTAGATACCTATGCTCCCCCAGCAAGTAGCCAACAACTCCTCTCCCTCAGCAAGTAGCCAACAACTCCTCTCCCTCAGCAAGTAGCCAACAACCCCCTCTCCCTCCGGGAGAGGGCTGGGGAGAGGGGGGCTAAACTAATCGCCATCCCCCATAAATTCCACACACTAGCCGCGTTTAGGGTGCTAAAATCCCCGCCATTTACAACTCAAAGACCTAAAGGGCAAACCTTATGGCATTCCTTAAAAACGTCCAACACGATGTGTTTATCAGCTACGCACATAATGACAATATTCAAAACTGGGTAGTCAAATTTAAAGAACAACTTTATCAGCAGGTTAAAACAAAATTAGGGGACAGCCAAGAACTGGACATTTTTTTTGACGACCAAATGCAACCCAACCATGCAATTGAGAAGTGTGTTACAGCTGCTGGACAATCAGCACTCTTTCTTGCCATTACCTCGCCAAGTTATGTCAGTAGCGACTGGACACAAAAAGAATATCTGGCATTTGCACAAAACAATACGGCTGAAGACTGTTTGTTTGCCATCGAATTATTGCCGATTGACAAAGAAAAACTAAATAGTTATCCCAAATTAGCGGGTAAAAAACGCACTCATTTTTACAAAACCATTGCCCATAAGGTGCAACAAACACTTAAACCCACGAGTGCTGCATTTACCAATAACATTTGCATAATTGCCGAACATATCTGCCAACAGCTAAAAACCTTAGCAACCCCCGTATCGCCGCCCACAACCAAAACCACCTACGTCCCCAACTGCCACTATGATGTGGTGATTAGCCATAACGAAAAAGATGCCGAGTGGGCCAACAACCTCTGTGGGTATTTAAGAAAGCAACTGCAAAGGTTCTTGAGTACCTATGACGGCATCCAAATCATCGCTAGCAGCGATGATAACCTAGCCGACTCCACCGCCACCTTGCTGGCAATAGCCACTCCTGCTTATTACCAACAGCACAAGGTTGAATCTGCTGCCTTTAACCAACTTGCCAAACAAAAAGCCCTGTTTTTGGTGGAATACGAACCATGTAAACACGCGGGAAGTTTAAATGGCCCAACTCGCCACAAATTTTGGGTGGATGACGATCAACTAGGCATTATTCCCATGACTGACGCAGCTTATTATGTGATGGCCGATAAACTAGCCTTACTTGTTGCCGAACAGCTAAAAGCCACCCAACAGCAATGGCAAAGCCATCAACGTTTGGCACAAGAACAAACCCGCCAACAAATCGAGTTTGGCGGGGTACTTAACAGCATGATTATGGTGTGCAGTGCACCCGAAGACACTGATTTATTGCAGACCGTCGAGCAGCAATTACGCGCCCATAAAATAGGACACGTTCCAATTGTGAATTCAGAGCAAATAATGAATAAAGACATAATAGCCACGCTGGGCTTTTGTGATGCTTTGTTAATACTGTATGTTAAAAGCGATACCACTTGGTTGAAAAGAAACCTAACGAATTGTTACAGGTACAGCAATGGCCTAAAAATCTATGCTGTCCATCAAGATGCCAACAAACCTGAGCTGGGAATATATATTCCGAACCTAAAGACTTACATCTGTCCGCCCAAAGAAATCGAAACCTATTTGCCGGAATTTATTCAGGCACTTAACACATAATCCGGCAACAAGCGCAGATTTTGTCTCGTTCCCAAGCTCTGCTTGAGGTATTCACCACGCCAAACAGGGCTTGGAAACGGAGTTGCCATCGTTCCCACGCTCTGCGTGGGAATGCCGCAACAGACGCTCCAGCGTCTTCTTGGCTTTGATGTTGCGCGTTAGCACCGCAACGCAGGAGCGTTGCGGGATGAATTCCCACGCGGAGCGTGGGAACTATAAAATCCAAAAACATTGTCTCGTTCCCAATCTCTGCTTGACGTATCCACCACGCCAAGCAGGGCTTGGGAACGGAGTTGCCATCATTCCCACGCTCTGCGTGGGAATGCAGCAACAGACGCTCCAGCGTCTTCTTGGCTTTGATGTTGCGCGTTAGCACCGCAACGCAGGAGCGTTGCAGGATGAATTCCCACGCGGAGCGTGGGAACTATAAAAAAGTCGGAGTACAACGGCTTTAGACGTTGTACGGGTCATATTGCCAACACGGCAATGTCTAAAGCCATTGCACTCCAGCTGTCTATGCTTAATCTTCACTAACACAACAACCATGAACACCACCCCCTACATAGGCTTACGCCCGTTTGAACGCCACGAAACCGAACTGTTTTTTGGCCGCGAACAACACAGCGACGAACTGATAGCCCGCTTGGGTAGCCATCGGTTTTTGGCGGTCATCGGCAATTCCGGTTGCGGCAAATCGTCTTTAGTAAAAACAGGCTTAATAGCGGGTTTGGAAGCGGGTTTTTTAGCCACGCCTAGCAGCTATTGGCGCATTGTCGAAATGCGGCCCGGCAACCACCCGTTCAAAGCCTTGGCGGAACAACTCCTCAGCGTATTGCAGCCCGAACTTGCCCAACACTACACTGCCGCCAGCCTAGAGCAACGCCTACGCCTAGGCTCGCTCAGCTTGCACGAATTGCTCGCCGAATACCCGCCCGCCAACAACGCCCAATTGCTGATTGTTTGCGACCAATTTGAAGAAGTGTTCCGCTATGCCGAACAAGGCGCAGCCCTAGAAGCAGCCTTGTTTGTGGGCTTATTGCTCGCCAGCAGCACGGCCTATCCGCTGGCTGCCGAACACATTTCCGAGCGCATTTATGTGGTCATCACCATGCGTTCGGATTTTTTAGGCGATTGCGCCCAATTTGCAGGTTTAGCCGAAGCCATCAACCAAGGGCTATACCTCACCCCGCGCCTGAACAGCCAACAACTGCGCGCCGCGATAGAAGAACCTGCTTTTGTGTGCAAAGGCGACATAGAACCCGCGCTGGTTAGCCAATTGCTAGACGATGCCGACACCAACCCCGACCAACTGCCCTTGCTGCAACACAGCCTGATGCGCTTATGGAATTTGGCTAATCCCACCAACCCAACACCCTCGCCAATGGGAGAGGACAGCCAACACCCCCAACTCACCCTAACCCATTACCACCAACTCGCTAACGCCCACGAATCTAAACACCAAACCGACGGCCTTAACTTCCTTAGCCTCATCTTATCCAACCATGCCGACGAAGTTTACAACGCCCTAAGCCCACGCCAACAACCCTTAGCCGAACACCTGTTCCGCCTACTGACCGCACAAGACCTAGAAAAACGCGACACCCGTCGCCCACAAACCTTGGCAAAACTGGTCTATAGCTGCCAAAGGCCGTACCTAGAAGTCATCACTGTGATTGATGTGTTCCGGCAACCCGGCTGCGGCTTTTTGTTGCCGCCCAGCCAGCAGGTTTTAAGCGAAAACCAGCCCGACACCATTATCGACATCAGCCACGAAAGCTTGATTAGGCATTGGCAACGCTTACAAAAATGGATGGCAGACGAAGCCGAACAACTGAAAAAATACCAACGCTGGCTAGATGAAGCCACGCGCCGCCAAAACCAAGACGGCTTTACCAACTTATTAGAATCCCCCGAATTGGAACCCGCTGAAGCTTGGTTAAGCCAATTTAAACCCACAGCAATCTGGGCGGCCCGTTACACCCAAAACACCGCCGAAAGCATACTCCCCGAACATCAAGCCGCTGACGACATCCGCCTGTTAGAACACTACATCAGCCTTAGCCGCATCGCAAAAGACCAACAACTCGCCGAGCAAAAACACGCCCAGCAGCAAAAATTAGAGCTAGCGCGGCGGATTAGCCTAGGCTTAAGCTGTGTCTCGTTGATAGCCGGAGGGCTGACCTATTGGGCACTGGTAGAACGCCAAAACGCCGAACACACCGAACAACAACGCACGACCGAACTCTATCAAGCCCAGCTCACCCACGCCGCCTTATTGGCAAAAGGCGAAGATTACGCCGGGGCGAAAGCCATCTTAGCCAAAACCTACGCACTCGATAAAACCATCCCCGCCAGCAAACAACACCAACGCAATTTGTTGGCAAGCTTTAGCGCACTTAAAGGTGGGGCTGCTGAACAAGTGTATGAGGGTGCGGGTTATCCTTTGCAAACTCTCGCCGTCAGCCCCGATGGGCAAACGCTGGCGGCAGCGGGTGAACAAGGTACGCTGGTGATTTTTGAGGTCGCGACA
>JABFST010000174.1 GCA_013140465.1 Methylococcaceae bacterium | reverse complement strand
GCCGTTTACTGCGTAATTCGGCAATTTCTTCAGCGTATTGTTGTTTGACATGCTCGGCGGCGCGGTCGGCTTTGAGTGCCAGCGCATCAATTTTTGCGCTCCATTCTTTAAGCTCGGCGGCTAGGCTGTCGATATATTCGTTTTTCGTTTTCATCGTGGATTCCTTGAATGATAGGGCGAATAACACGCCCCTACCTAACGCGGGGAAATATTGCCATTTTCGTCAGACAAGACAATTTCAACCCGACGGTTTAATTGCTGCCCGCCCGCATTGTCATTGCTGGCAACCGGAAAACCTTCGCCATAGCCGCGCATGGCAACCCGGTCGCTGCTGATCGCCATTTGCATCAAAGCCATGCGCACGGCATCGGCGCGGCGTTCAGACAAGCCTTGGTTATGCTCGTCACTGCCACGGCTATCGGTATGGCCTTCAACAGACACTTTATACTCAGGGTATTGGTTAAGAAAATCCGCCAACTTTTCGACATTGCGGACACCGCCGGATTTAAGTTCGGCGCGGTCGGTGCTAAACAACACGTCACCTAAAGTGATGACCATGCCGCGTTCGGTTTTTTGGGCGTTCATTTCCTTCAACAAGGCAATTTGCCGTTTGGCGGCATCGGCTTCTTCGGTTCTGGCATCCAACTGGACTTGCGTGCGGCTGGCAGCAGACGTGTTGACGGCTTGTTCGGCAATTTTGCGTTGTGCGGTTTGTTCGGCAATGCCGACTTGTTGGTTAGCCATATACGCCAAATGGGTGACGGTTTCGGTTTCTTCGTCATCGCTTACGGCTTTGTCGGCACGGCCTAGCATGTCGCTGGCATCTTTTAGTTCCAATGGTGCAAGCTTGACGATGTCGGCATTAGTACGCGCCGAGTTGTAACTGTTGTGGGCTTCAACAAGTGTAGGGTTGGGGGTGGTCGCACAGGCCGACAACAGGGCGGCGGCGATGAGGCTAAGGGCATAAGGGTTAAGGTAAGACATGAGATAGGCTCCGGGGTGGATTATTGGGCGTTGCGGTCAATTTCTTTACGCAACACGCGGTTGTCTTCTTGTAAGGCCGTTGCGGCTTTTTGGGCTTTGGCGGTACGCGCGGTACTGGCGGCCAATTGCGCATCGACTTGGGCTTGTTCTGCCAAATGACGGGCTTGGGTGTACTCTTGGGCGGTCATTGCCCGTTCGGCGGCATCCATTTTTTCCATTGCCGAGCGTAACGCAACCGGGGCGTATTCAGTACCGCCCGCACTGGTGGCATTGCGCACCGCCATTTTGGACATTGCCATTTGTTCGGTGGGTGGGGCAATAGAGCAGGCATTAAGGAGTAGCGCCACGGTGGCAACGGCGGCGAGTTTGGGTAAACCTTGGGTGAGTGATGGCATCATGAGAGTTCTCTAGTAGGGTGGGAAGGCTTTCAGCGTTGCTGGGCAAGCGCTGTGGAGGCTTAGGGTTATTAAACGCTTTTACGCACTGCGTGACCGTTCGCTAGCGTACACAAGCAGCCGATAGCGGCTAGGTGTGCTGGCGTACAGAAGCGAGCGAGCCGACCTGCTAGCATAAAACCTATGCCGCCGCTAAGTGCGCAAGTGCTGAGTGGCTTCCCTCTTCTTTAAGGATAATCCCGATGAACTTCACGCCCCCTATGCAAATGCCTAACCAATTTTTGGCGGCATTACCCGATGATGACTGTAATGGTCTGCTTGCCCACTGCGTAGCGGTTGAACTGGCTTTTACCGATGTGCTGTACCGTAGCGGTGAGCGCATCGCTTATATCTATTTCCCGACCGGGAGTTTTATTTCTTTGGTGATGGCAATAGAAGGCCATGCCAATTTGGAAGTGGGTTTGGTCGGCAATGAAGGGGTGTTGGGCATTACCACTGCTTTGGGTGTAGACACCGCCCCGTTTGAAGCCTTGGTGCAAGGCGCAGGTTCGGCATGGCGCATCAGCGTGCCGACGTTTTTACAGGCCCTGCAAAGCAGCCCGACCTTAACCTTGCAACTGCACCGCTATATCTATGTGTCGCTCAGCCAGCTGGCGCAAACCGCCGCGTGTACCCGTTTTCACCTAGTTGAAGCACGCTTGGCGCGGTGGTTGTTGATGACCCAAGACCGCGCCCATTCGGCGCAATTTCATATTACCCATGTGTTTTTGGCGTACATGCTAGGCGTGCGCCGCGTTGGCATTACCAAAGCGGCAAATGCCCTGCTGAAAAAGAATTTGATTAGCTATACGCGCGGGGCCGTCACGATATTGGACCGTGCAGGTTTGGAGCGTGCCGCGTGCAGTTGTTACGCATCGGACAATGCCTGTTACCAGCTGATTATGGGCTAAACCGTAGGACCAAATCCTCAGCGTACACGCCGTTTAAACTAGGAGGACGCAATGCCAACCCATACTGTTTTACCCAACGCCTCTACTTGGCAACGTTTTGTTGATTTGCTAGATGCGTTAATAACAGCGGTCAAACTCGCTTTAGGCTTAGTGCCGATGCGTTACCGCATTAATAACCGTGCCGATTTGCACCGTAAAATTCGCCGCGCGATTGCCGCCGCAGGGCTGTTCCAGTGGCCTTTATGTATTTTATGTATCAGTTTGCTAGGGTTCGTATTGGCTTCTGGTTGTAGCCCTACTAACACGGAAAACAACAGTGTTGCCAAAACACCCGCGCAGCCCGTTAAGAAAGAAGTCGGGGCAGCATCTTGTTATGGGCCGGGTTTTCATGGCAAAGAAACCGCCAATGGCGAAACCTTTGACCAAAAAGAACTGACCGCAGCCCATCCCACCCTGCCTATGGACACTAAAGCCAAGATCACCAATTTGGAGAATGGCAAAAAAGTGGAAGTGCGGATTAATGACCGCGGGCCATTTATAGGCAACAGGGTGATTGATCTATCCAAAGCCGCCGCAAAAAAGTTGGATATGCAAAAAGACGGCACGACAGAAGTCAAGATTGAGACCAAAGCCGTCAAGACCAAACCAGACCCTAAAACTAAATAAACCTAAGGCTCGCAAACCCGTTAGCGGGTCGATATTTTTAGCCCACGACTAAGCCGTGACATCATGCCCAGCACGCGCCGGACTATGAGAATAAGGCAGGTAGCCCATGAAACATTTAGAACCGTCCGCTGTTACGGCAAACACAGCAGCCGAAGACTTGCCATCAGCACTGGCTAAGCCAATTTGTGCTGAAAGCCAACAAGCATGTGCAGAATTGTCTGAACTGCGGGTGTCTTTAACGAAAGTTAAGCAACAATTACAAGCCGCCCACGAACAAAATGCCAATTTGGCAGTTGTTGAAACCCAGCAGCGTAAAAAACTGCAACGCTTGGCTAAGAAATGCCAGCACACTTCGCATGTTGCTTATCATGACCAACTCACTGGCTTGCCCAACCGCAGCTTGTTATTGGATAGGCTAAAACAAGCGATGGCGAGGGCGGCGCGGCAACACAGCCAAGTTGCCTTGTTGTTTATTGATTTGGATAAGTTTAAACAAGTCAATGACTCCTTAGGCCATGCGATGGGTGATGCCTTGTTGCAACTGGCGGCACACCGCCTGACGGACTGTGTGCGCTTAGACGACACCGCATGTCGCTATGGCGGCGATGAGTTTGTGGTGATGTTGCCGGACATAGACAACCAAGACACCGTGAACGCGGTCATGGATAAACTACGCTTGGCTTTGGATGCGCCTTACGATTTGCCGGGCACGCAGGTAAAAATATCGGCAAGTATTGGTATCGCCATTTACCGTGCCGACGGGCAATCTTATAAAGACCTGATTATGGCGGCTGATACCGCCATGTACATCGCCAAGGCAGACCGTTATGGCACGCCCTAATGGGCTTTGAAAAAGCTAACGGGTTTGTGGGAAAGGCTTTAGAGGCTGTGAAAGTATTTCAGATACTCACAAAGGAGTGAAAACACATGTTTTTTCACGCCGATAAAAAAGCTAACGGGTTTGTGGGATAGGCTTTAGAGGCTGTGAAAGTATTTCAAATACTCACAAAGGAGTGAAAAAACAAGTTTTTTCACGCCGATAAGCAAGATTACGTTAATTCTTTCACAGTCTCTTTAACCTCTAACACGAATACTTTCACACTCCCTAAAGCCGCCAATATGTTAATAGGCATCGCCATGACTACCCCATCACCCCGCCCCGTGCCGGACATGAAAATTTATTTGCTGCGCCACGGCGAAACCGAATACAGCCAGCGTGGCGCGTATTGCGGCGTAACCGACAGCATACTTACGGCTTCAGGCCAGGAAATGGCGGAGGCTTTTGCCCGCGCGTACCAAACGCTGGCGTGGGCAGGGGTTTATGTCAGCCCCAAAATACGCACCATCGCCACTGCCAAACCCTTGTGCGATGCCTTGGGCTTGTCTATGCAGCTTAGGAAGGGTTTGTGCAAAATTGACTACGGGAAGTGGGAAAACCAAGAACAAGAGGTTGTCCAGCAGCTTTATCCAGAAGACTATTTGCGGTGGCTGGCGGAACCCGCGTGGAACGCGCCTACTGGTGGCGAAACTGCCATGCAGGTGGCGAGCCGCGCCCTGCCTGTGATTACCGAAATACAAACCCGGCACGGTACGGGCAATGTTTTGGTAGTGGCGCATAAGGCCACATTGCGCATCATTATTTGCAGCCTAATGGGCATCGATTTAGGCCGTTATCGGGATCGTATTGATGCCCCCGCCGGTTCGGTCAGCGTCATCCGCTTTGATAAGCACGGGCCGTTATTGCTGAGTTTGGGGGATAGGCATTATATGTCCAAAGCATTACTGGCGCGGGAGGGGACTTGAGCCACGGCTACTTGCTGGACTGTGTGCGTCAGCGTACCGACGGTAATAACGGTTAAGCATACACTCTTGTCAACGCCTAATGGTGTAGGCCGGAATAAGGCAGTTTGAACGCGAGTGAAAACTGCCGTTTCCGGCATACTGCGCCAGAAAGCTGCCTACAGGGTTAGCCGCGTAGGGCAACGGTTTTAGCCGTAACCGTGTCGGCAAGGAAACACAGGGCGTTACGCCCCTTTTAACACTCGCCATACAGGAAACAACTCATGGGCAAATATTTTTTAGGTTGGTTATTCGGTGTCCCCGTCATTGTCTTGGCGGTCATTTATATCATTTTTAACCATTAATTTAAGGCCACGACTATGCAAGCAAGCAGCACTCCAATTGACGATGACACAGTGACGCGGTTACGCTCAGGCGCCCACGAATTTATCGATAAGGTCGCCGATGCGACCACCCACGCCAGCGATGCCATCGGTCAAAAAGGTGAGCAAATCCGGCACAAAGAACAGCAATACGAAGCCAATTGCCGCAACTACCTACACGCGCATCCGGTCACCACTGTCGGTATTGCTGTGGGTGTCGGCTTTTTGTTAAGCCGGATACTCAGCGGCAGATAGTCGCTTTACGCTATGTTAGGTATTAACCCGCCATGCAGTTAATGATTATAAAACTGATGCTGGCCCTGTTTGGCGGTTTAATCTATGCAGGGGCTAGTCAAGCCGAAACCTTAGAGCAAGCGTGGCAAAGCGCAGTGGCTAACAACCATCAGCTTAAATCCACCCAGGCCGATACCGAGGCCACCGAACAACAGCTGTCCGCCGCACGCGGGCAACGCTGGCCCGAGCTGAATGTCAGCACAGGCTACAGCCAATATAATGAAGCACCCGCCGCCAAAGCCACGTTTGGCGGGCAAACCGCGCAATTTAACACCGCCCAAAGTGGTAGTGTTAAAGCCCAAGCTATCGCCAGCCTACCGTTGTTTACCAGCGGGCGCATCAGCCATAACATTTTGGCTGCCGAAGCCGCCGTCAAGGCCGCCGAACACCACGAATCCAGTACCGAATTGACCTTAAAAATGCGGGTCGCAGACGCTTATATCGCCGTGTTGCGCAGTAGCGGCGCTATTGCCGTCGCCAATGACCATGTCGCCAGCTTGGCGGCACATCATAAAGATGTCGCCAATTTGTTTGACCAGGGCATGGTTGCCAAAAACGACGTGCTGGCGGCAAAAGTGCAACAAGCGAATGCCGAACAAATCGCCTTACAAGCGCGTAACCGCTTGGATAACGCCAACGCCTCATACAATCAATTGCTAGACCGCAACCTGACCGACGCGGTGCAGCTCAGTGTGCAATTACCCCTAGCACCCGAGGGCAACATGGCTCAACTCAGTGCCGAAGCCTTAGGCCAACGCCCCGAATTAGCCGTGCTGGCACAGCAAATTGCCGCGCTGGAGGAGCAAGCCAAAAGCGTCAGCGCCAGTGCTTTACCGCAAATTTCCGTGAATGCGGGCTTTCAGTACCAAGACAACCGCTATCAAGTTTATGAAGGGCTGTGGCTGGTGAACGTTGGCTTGCAATGGAAATTGTTTGACGGCAGCACCCGCCATAACAGCAATGCCTTGCACCGCTTGGCGATGGCCTTACAAGAACAGCGCGATGATTTGACCAGCACCATAGGCTTACAAGTACGGCAAGCCTATTTAGACCGCACCGTGGCGCAACAGCGCATCACCGTCAGCCATCTTGCCATCGCCGAAGCGGATGAAAACTTAGCCGTCGTCACCGACCGCTATCGGCAAGGCTTAGCCACCAACACCGAAGTCCTAGTCGCCGAAGACTTGCGCACCCAAAGCCATGATAACTATAACAACGCCAGCTATGATGCGGTGTTGGCGGTACTGCAACTGCGTAGGGCGGTGGGGGTGTTGTGAACTTATACCGGAGTGCAACGGCTTCAGACGTTGCCGTATCGGCATGAAAGCGGCAAATTCTTGCATTACCGCCGGAGTGCAACGGCTTTAGACGTTGCTGTATCGGTATGGAAGCGGCGAATTTTTGAACTACCGCCGGAGTGCAACGGCTTTAGACGTTGCTGTATCGGCATGGAAGCGGCGAATTTTTGCATTACCGCCGGAGTGCAACGGCTTTAGACGTTGCCGTATCAGCATGGAAGCGGCGGATTCTTGCATTACCGCCGGAGTGCAACGGCTTTAGACGTTGCTGTATCGGCATGGAAGCGGCGAATTGTTGCATTACCGCCGGAGTGCAACGGCTTTAGACGTTGCTGTATCGGCAATAAAAATCGCCTAAAGCCGTTTTGCGTTGCTGACTAAGGCGGGGGGCGTAATAGCCAAACCGTAGGTTAGCCTAAGCCAGCAAAATCGGAATATTAGGCTTCATTGCCGACCCGGCAACGTCTAAAGCCGTTGCACTCCTGTGGTCTTAGCCTAAGCCAGCAAAATCGGAATATTGGGCTTCATTGCCGACCCGGCAACGTCTAAAGCCGTTGCACTCCGATGGTTTTAGCCTAACCCAGCAAAATCAGAATATTGGGCTTCATTGCCGACCCCGCAACGTCTAAAGCCGTTGCACTCCTAAAGGATAACCCAACAGTGTATTACGGACTCTCTAATGGTAACCCAAACCAAGACCCAAAAACAAACCCAAAGCCAGAACCCAAACCAGAACCCAAGCCAGAACCGAAACCAGAATCCAAA
>JABFST010000354.1 GCA_013140465.1 Methylococcaceae bacterium | reverse complement strand
GGCATAGGTATCTACACAAGTTTGAACAAGTTATAAAAGCACCGTCATACTGGCATGGATGCCAGTATCCAGTCACATGGATGTGAATGTTCACTATGATGGCAATGCTAAATCAAGCACTTACAGTTTACCGAAGCAACCGTCCGTGGCACTGGATTCGCTATGCGCTCTAACGAGTCCGGCATCCATGCCGGAATGACGGGCTAATGACTTGTGTAGATACTTATGCCGCAGAGGCATAGAGCCAGATGATGCCTATTCCCTCAGCGAAAAAGTTGGGATGAGGGAGTTTAACTGATTGATTTACATCCCCTCTCCCCAGCCCTCTCCCTGAGGGCATAGGTATTTACACAAGTTTGAGCAAGTTATAAAAGCACCGTCATGCTGGCATGGATGCCAGACAAATCCGCCGGGAGCGGATTTGCATTAACCCGTTAGGGTGCAGGGCAGGGATCGCCCTGCATGAATCCAGTCACACGGATGTGAATGTTCACTATGACGGCAATGCTAAATCAAGCACTTACAGCTTACCGAAGCAACCGTCCGTGGCACTAGATTCCGGCATCCATGCCGGAATGACGGGCTAATGACTTGTGTAGATACTTATGCCCTGAGGGAGAGGGGGTGTTTGCGATGTAACCCATTGTTTTCAAGTATTCCAAAACTTGTGTAACTACCTATGCCGCAAAGGCCGACGGACACCCTGATAATGTTTCTGCCAATAGCTGTTTTTTAAGCTGGAAACCACCACCTTACCTGTCCGTTGGCTAGGCGCATGGATAAACCTATCTTGCTCGACATAAATGCCTACATGGGAATTGGCTGTGCCGTTGCTGTCAAAAAACAACAAATCGCCGGGTTGGGCTAGATGGTCGGGGATGGCGGGCAGAATAGCCGCCATTTCATGCGCCGTGCGCGGTAACATTATGCCTTGCCGTGCGTACACATGGCTGACAAAGCCGCTGCAATCAAAGCCTTCGCTAGGCGAGGCTTTGCCATAACGGTAAGGTGCGCCTTGTAGGCTTAGGGCATAAGCAACCACGCGGGGCTGCGTGTGTGCGCTAGGATAGGCGGAGGGTCTGGGTTTAGGCATACTCGTACACGCGATACAGAGCACCAAAACAAACATGATAAGGCTGGATTTAATAAGGCGCATGGGCAAGTCAACTACTTAAAAAAGGGCTGCCCAAAACTAAGCAAGAGTGCCGGAGTGCAACGGCTTTAGACGTTGCCGTGTCGGCAATTAAAACAAAGTACAAGATCTAAAGCCGTTGTACTCTGCTTAACTGTGGGCAGTGGGACATGCTGCCCACTGCCATGACATGATTAACCTCGCGCGAGTTCCTTGACTGTAGCAAAGCGCCTATTCGTCATCCAACTCTTCTGCGCCCAGCTTGGCTTTGCTGCCGTAATTGGGGGCAATGCTAATCAGCAATGTCACCAATGCGGCGATATACGGCACGGCTTGCACCGACAACACGGCTATCCACAAATGCCCGCTTAAATTGTCAAAATGCTCAATAGAACAAAATGCGGCAATACCCGCAGCCAGCAACAGCAATAAAAACAATTCTTGCCTGATAGTAATCAAACCCGTAAACAACGGCCCTTGCTTTTCATATTTGGGCGTGCGCATAAACGGTTTGCCAGAGGTGAACAAGCCTTGTATCGTGCCTCGGGCCACGGTATGGGTTAAGGCCAGGCCAGACAAGGCCGCCCCTAACGATTGCCAAACCGAACACGGTACCCGCGCCTGATACAGCCATAAACCACGCAAAATCTTGAACGAAAACAGCCCCACCGTCGGCATTAAGAACACGTTGGCTGGTAGTTCGCTGTGGATAGGGTCGGTTAAAATAATCGCCGTTAAGATCAAGCTGGCGGTGGTGAACAACAAGGCCAAAGCATCGGAAAACCACGGCAACCATCCGGCGATAAAATAATAGCGTTGCGCTGAGGTCAGCGGTGATTTTTTGCTGGGGATAAAACTGCGCCAATGGCCTTTGATGATTTGCATCGCCCCATACACCCAGCGGAAACGTTGGGTCATATAGCCGGACATGGTATCTGGCATCAGCCCGCGTCCAAACGAGTCTTTCACATACACCGAATCATAGCCCGCTTCGTACAAACGCAAGCCTAACTCGCTGTCTTCACAAATACACCATTCCGCCCAGTTGCCGACTTCCAACAACGCCGATTTTCTAATCATGGTCATCGTGCCGTGCTGGATAATCGCGTTGTATTCGTTGCGCTGCACCATGCCGATATTAAAAAAGCCCGCATATTCCCAATAACAAAACGACTTGAAGGTGCTTTGGTGACGGTCGCGGTAATCTTGTGGCGATTGCACAAAACCAACATTTTCGTTATCAAAATACGGCACCATGCACTTGAGCCAATCCGGCGACAGCACATAATCGCTATCGATCACGGCAATAATTTCCGCATCGGGGGCGGTTTGCTCCAACGCGTGGTTAATCGCCCCGGCCTTAAAGCCCGGCCAATTTTCGAGATGGAAAAACCGGAACATCGGCCCCAAGCGTTCACAATCGGCTTGCACGGGCTGCCAAACATCCGGGTCTTTGGTGTTGTTGTCCATCACCAACACTTCCAGGTTGGGATAATCGACCACTGCCAAAGCTTCTAAGGTTTTGCGCACCATTAACGGCGGTTCGTTATGGATAGGCAAATGCAAGGACACTTTGGGATATTTGAATTCAGGCGTAGGCTGCAAGGGCGTAAAGGTACGCGCCGATTTACGGTGCCACACTACTTCGGCAATTTCCAAGCTTTCTATCAGCAATATGACCACCGCCATAATCTGCATCAAAATCATCAGCCCCCAAAACAATATCCCGATATTGGTTTGGTATTGCTGCGCGCCTATAGAGGCCGACCAGAAAATCACCGACACGGCAAGATTGGCGCAAATGCCAAAAAACACCACGCCAGGCAATTTAAGTGTAGAGCGCGAAAACAAGAACACCGCCATTAACACAAAGCTAATACCTGCGGCGGCAACTGCCCAGTTTTTCCAAGTAGGCAAGGTCATCACATCGCCGTCCATAGGATATTTAGGTTGGCGATCAGCGTTAAAAATGCCCCAATACGCGCCTGACGAGCCTTCTATAGATTTCTTCCACGGTTGGTCGAAGGCTTCAACGATGTAATAAGTAATTTTTTCGGCATCGGCGCGGTTTAAAAACTCGCGCAAAAATTTGGCTTGGTTGGAAATAGAAGCCGTCGCATGTTTATACGGCTGACCATCCGAAGGCCAACCCACTTCGGTGATGATGATGGGTTTGTTCGGGTAGGCTTCTTGCACTTCATGAAAACGGCTTAAGGCATAATCCACGGCCTCATCTGCGGGTATGCCTTCCCAATAAGGCAATAAGTGCATGGCGATAAAATCGACTTCGGCGACCAAATCTGGGTTTTTTAGCCAAACATCCCAGGTTTCTGCGGTACTCACAGGCCGCCAACTGCGTTTTTTGACTTCACGGATGTACTCAATCAGTGCGGCTTTAGGAATGTCATCACGCAAAATCACCTCGTTGCCGACCATCAGGCGGATGATTTTGGGGTTGTTTTGCCGACCTGCCGCAATCAGGGCTTCAATTTCCTGGCGGTTTTTTTCCAAATTGCCGTCTATCCACGCGCCCAAGGTCACATTTAAATTATGTTTAAGGGCTAAATCAGGAATTTTGTGCTGGCCTTTGAGCATACTGTAAGTGCGCACCGCATGGACTTTATTCGCCAGCAAAGCCAAGTCGCGGTCCATATCGGCTTCACTCGGAAAGGTGTTGCTGGTTTGGGTGTCTTGTTTGCGTAAGGGGTCGTAGGTTACACCCATAGTGGTTTTGGTCCACGGCTGCAACTGCAAGGGGTTATTGATGTAACTCCAAATACTAAAATTTACGACGACGAGCAGGGCGACCACAAAAAAAATAGCTATCTTTCTTTTCATCTGGGTATGGGATTATCGCTTAAAGCGTAGCGGGGGTTGTTGGGGATTGGGTTTGGGATTAACACTGGATATAAGTGCCACATAAGTTTTAACGATATAGAGTCCGAAGCTGATAAATCTACAGTAAACGCCCTCTCCCACAAGGAGAGGGTTGGGGAGAGGGGGATTAATGTCGCTTTACTTCCTACGCTCTCTATATTGCTTGCGTGTGCAGCATTAATGTCGGCTACAGCCGCTCCCACGATTGTTGGAACTTATGGACACCTAGTAATAGAAAATCAACTACGGCTAATGGACGTTATTGTTGGGGTTTATTTTACACGCCTTGCCAAACCAACAAGAAATTATTTAAACCCACCAATCGCAGCCATCAAACCGATTTTTGCTGTTGCTGGATTAACGCCCAGTGCAGATGCTCGCGCACCAATTCTGTCGCATCAGGCCATTTGGCGTGCAAAGCCGCACTAATCGCGGGTGAATAAGGCGCATTACCCAACGCCACGGCACAATTGCGCAGCCAGCGCTCATAACCGATACGGCGGATGGCTGAGCCTTCGGTTTTTGCCAAAAACGTGGCCTCGTCCCAGGCAAACACCGCCAATAATTGCTGGGTATTCAGTTGATGCCTAGGGTTAAAGTCGGCGACATCGGTCAGTTTGGCAAAGCGGTTCCAAGGGCAGATGATTTGGCAATCATCGCAGCCATAAATGCGGTTGCCGATTAGCGGGCGATAGGCTTCGGGGATGGGGCCGTGCAATTCGATAGTTAGATACGACACGCAGCGTCTGGCATCTACTTGATACGGCGCAACAATCGCTTGGGTAGGACACACATCCAAACACGCGGTGCAAGCCCCACAATGCTCGGTTGCGGGGGTGTCGATTGGTAACGGCAAGTTGATATACAACTCACCCAAAAAAAACCACGATCCGGCTTTGCGGTTAATCAGGTTGCTGTGCTTGCCTATCCAGCCTAGCCCGGCCTTTTCGGCGAGGGCTTTTTCCAACACCGGTGCGCTGTCTACAAACGCGCGTAAACCAGCGGTTGGCGATACGCTTAGGATGCGTTCCGCCAATTTTTGCAGACGGTTACGCATCAGTTTGTGGTAATCGCGCCCTAAGGCGTAGCGGGAAATATAGGCGGCGGTGGGGTCTGCCAACACCGCGTCCATATTGGCATGGCTGTCCGGCAGATAATCCAAGCGCACCGAAACCACCCGCACAGTGCCTTCATGTAGCAACTCAGGACGGCTGCGCTTAAGGCCATGCCGCTGCATATATTCCATATCGCCGTGAAAGCCTTGCGCAAGCCAGTTGTGCAAATGGGCTTCGGCGACCGATAAATCGGTGTCGGCGATGCCAACATCGGTAAAACCCAAGTCCCGCGCCCAGCTTTTAATGCGCTGGGCGAGATCAGCCAAATCCTGTGCATCCATAGCCGTGGTCGTGGGTTCGCCCTAGCAGTTACACGGGCGTGCGGGCATAACTTCTGGGTTTGGGCTTGGCATTGCCTGTTGCCGCACCCGGTTTGCCCGTAGCCGCCGCAGGTTTACGCGCGGCGTGGTTGCGGCTAGGTCTGGGTGCGCGGGGTGGTTCTGGCGGCATAGGCGGGGCGACCGCAGCGGCTTCAAAGCCTTCTACTTGCTGCCGTTTAATGGCATTGCCAATCAGTTTTTCAATTAACTTCAAGCCCCCCACTTCGTCATGCGACACCAAGGACACGGCTTGCCCTTCTTCACCCGCCCTGCCCGTGCGGCCTATGCGATGCACATAATCGGCCGGGGCGCGTGGCAATTCGTAATTGACTACATGCGGCAACAAGGCAATATCAATGCCCCGCGCCGCCACGTCAGTCGCCACCAACACCCGAATCTCGCCCGCCTTAAAACCCGCCAACGCACTCGTGCGTGCGCCTTGGCTTTTGTTGCCGTGGATCGCGGCGGCTTTAATATCCACTTTATTCAGTTTTTCAGTCAGGCGGTTCGCACCGTGTTTGGTGCTGGTAAACACCAACACTTGTTGCCAAGCATTGGTTTTTATTAAATGGCAGAGCAATTCGGCCTTATTGGCTTTGTTGCATAAATAGGCGATTTGCTCAACGGTTTCGGCTGCGGTGTTGCGCGGAGCCACTTCAATTTTAACTGGATTGACCAACAAGCCCGTTGTGAGCTTGCGTATATCTTCTGAAAACGTCGCCGAAAACAGCAGGTTTTGGCGTTTTTTCGGCAATAAGGCAATAATTTTACGGATGTCACGAATAAAACCCATGTCCAGCATCCGGTCGGCTTCGTCTAACACCAAGCTTTCCACCTTATCTAACTTAACCGCATTTTGGCCGATCAAATCCAACAACCGCCCCGGTGTTGCCACCAGCACATCCACGCCACCGCGCAAACGCATCATTTGCGGATTAATTTTTACGCCGCCAAACACCACTTCGGTTTTTAGCTTAGGATGCAAATGCTGCCCGTATTTGCTGACCGATTCGCCCACTTGCGCCGCCAATTCGCGGGTAGGCACTAAAATTAACACGCGTACCGGGCGGTTAGCCCCATAACTGTGTTGTGACAGCCTATGCAGCAAAGGCAAGGCAAAACCTGCGGTTTTACCAGTGCCGGTTTGCGCGGCTGCCAGCAAGTCATGACCGTTAAGCACGGCAGGAATCGCTTGTAATTGGATAGGTGAAGGTGTGGCGTAACCGGCATCAGCAATGGCGCGCAATAAAGGATCTGATAAACCGAGTTTGGAAAAAGGCATGTTGTAATAATCTCGTGGATGGCTGTGCTTGTGGCCCAGCATTTAATAAAAAAGAATCAAGATGGCAACTTAAGAGCGGCAAAATACTGTGCTGACGGTCTATAAGGCTAAGGCGTACATTGCAAATGACGGGAGGATAATCGCTAAGTCTGCGAATACTAGCAGTGTTGACATTGTGGCGCCCCGAGGCGGAATTGAACCACCGGCCTGTCCCTTAGGAGGGGACCGCTCTATCCGGCTGAGCTATCGGGGCAAGCTAGGTATTGTAACATAAAGCATGGGCTTACGTTGTGCAAATGCACGGTTGGGATTGGGGGTGAGCCATGAAGGGTATTGGCTGTGGGAGGGGCTTTTGCAGCGACGGAAAGGCGTTAATGTAAGGTGGATTTTGCGCTAGAGACACTCGGCAGGTCGGAATAAGGCCGTTTGAACGCGAGTGATTATTCCAGCTCCAAACGCTATTCCGGTTCACCTTGGGGTGCGCGTTCGAGCGGCTCCGAGACTGTGAAAGTATTTCAAATACTCACAAAAAGGTGTTTTATATTTTCGTAAGCCTTTGTTTTAAGTAGAGACCGGAGTGAAAAAACATGTTTTTTCACTCCGATGAGCAAGCTTACGTTAATTCTTTCACAGTCTCTACCGCTCACCACATCCTACGCTAGTGTTTTGTTTTAGCGAACGTTACCGTGTTTTATGCGGTCTACTGGTTTGCCTTAAAATCGTTAAACACCGTATCTAATGTCGCGGCTTCCAGCGCGTTGCTTAGCCATTGGTTAAGCTGCTCTTCATCTGCCGCCAACACTCGGTTTAAGGT
>JABFST010000285.1 GCA_013140465.1 Methylococcaceae bacterium | reverse complement strand
GCAATTTTTAAATAACCGCCGACGTGGTGGGTGACCAGTTCTTTAACGTATTCGAGCGATTCGACGGCTAAATCGTAACGAAAGCCCGAGGCGATAAAGATTTTTTTGATGCCCGGCAACGCCCTCGCCCTGCGGTACAGTTTTATCAGCGGCGTGTGGTCGGTGTTGAGGTTAGGGCAAATCCCCGGAAACACGCAGGAAGGTTTGCGGCACGCGGCTTCTATTTTCGGGTCTTTACAGGCCAAGCGGTACATATTGGCGGTAGGCCCGCCCAAGTCGGAAATATGGCCGGTAAAATTAGGCGAAGTATCGCGGATGGCTTCAATTTCTTTAATGATGGAATCTTCGGAACGGCTTTGGATAATGCGGCCTTCGTGTTCGGTAATCGAGCAAAACGTACAGCCGCCAAAACAGCCGCGCATGATGTTGACCGAGTGTTGGATCATTTCAAACGCAGGGACGTTGGCATTGCCATATTCTTTATGCGGCACGCGCGAATACGGCAAGTCGAACACGCCGTCCATTTCTTTGGTGCTTAAGGGAATCGGCGGCGGGTTGACCCATAATTGCCGTGTGCCATGCTGTTGGATTAAGGCGCGGGCATTGCCGGGATTGGTTTCGCCGTGCATGACGCGCGAGGCGTGGGCATACAAGATAGGATCGTCTTTTACGGCTTCGTAAGCGGGCAAGCGGATGACGGTTTGCGCACGCTGGTTTCTAAGCAGTTGGCGGTCAAACAACACCACCTGCCCGTCGCCCGTTGGTTCTGGCTTTAAGTCACAGGCTGGGGCTTCTTGATACGGGTCGATTTGCGGGTTTAACGCACCGGGTTTGTCGATGTCGGTGGAATCTTTCAACTGCCAGCCCGCAGGGATTTGTTTGACGAAATGGACTGTGCCGCGTATGCCTTTAAGATCGGCTATCGTTTCGCCTTGCGCCAAACGGTGGGCGATTTCCACCACTTGCCGTTCGGCATTGCCATACACCAGCAAATCGGCTTTGGCATCCAACAACACCGATTTGCGCACGGTATCCGACCAATAATCATAATGGGCGATACGCCGTAAGCTGGCCTCTATGCCGCCGATAATAATCGGCACATCTTTATAAGCTTCGCGGCAACGGTGCGAATACACATTCACGGCGCGATCCGGGCGTTTGCCCGCCTCGCCATTGGCGGTGTAGGCATCGTTGGAGCGAATTTTTTTATCTGACGTATAACGGTTGACCATTGAATCCATATTGCCGCCGGTTACGCCAAAAAACAAATTGGGTCGGCCCAACTTGCTAAAATCGGCGGCGGATGTCCAATCTGGCTGCGAGATGATGCCGACACGAAAGCCTTGCGCTTCCAACAAGCGCCCGATTAAGGCCATGCCAAAGCTAGGATGGTCGATATAGGCATCGCCTGTCACGAGGATGACATCGCAACTGTCCCAGCCCAAGACCTCCATTTCGGCGCGGGTCATCGGCAATACGGGGGCGGTGCCAAAACGCTGCGCCCAGTATTTGCGGTAGCCAAAAAGATAAGGTTCGGTAGGCATGGTCATGATTTGATTACTTGATTAAAGGTGTGGGGATTGTGTTTTTTTAGGTCTTTTAAAAACCGTGGAAATTCTATCTGTAAGCGTTGCTCTAAAACCAAAGCATGGCTTCGTAATTCGGGCAAGGTCTGCTGCGGCGTATAGCCGTTAAAGGCCAAGCCGATGACATTACTGCGGTCAGGTATGGGCAAAAACAATACTTGCTGGTTAAAAATGTGCAGCAACCATTCGGTGATTTGTTGGAATTGGGCATTGTAATCGCCACCCCACAAGTTAATCACCATCATGCCGGACGGCTTTAACACCGCCTTACAGGCATCAAAAAACGCGGCACTGGCAATCGAGCTTGCCATCGCCTCGTGGTCGTAAGCATCTACAAACACTAAGCTGTAACGTCCGCTATCGGTCTCGGCGCGTTGGCGCAGATAATGCCCGCCTTCGTCGATACGGATTTTTAAGCGCGGGTCTAAAGGCAAGCCAAACAAACTCCGCGCAATCTTAACCACGCTTTGCCGATATTCGACGGCGGTTAAGCGGCAATCAGGAAAATGGTGCAGCAAATGCTTAGCCAACGAACCGCCGCCCAAGCCTATCAACAGCGCATCATCCGCCAAATCGGGCTTAAACAACAGCCAACTGGTCATCGCGCGGACGTAATCCAACTCCAAAACATCGGGGGCGTTTAAGCGCATACTGCTTTGCCGTGGATGCGTGCCAAAATGCAAAGAGCGGATGCCCTTGCAGTCAATCACTTCTAGTATGCCTAAGTCATCAAAACTTTCATGGACGAGCAGGCCATCGTATTTGTACATAGTAAGGCGGGTAAGTTTTTAAACTATAAACGTTTATTATACACGGGTCAGAGGTGTTAGGGCTTGTTGGGGTGCGTAGAACAGCAAGGGAGATGGCATTACAGGGGATGGATGACGTGCAAGGCCGTGAATGGGTCACTCGATTTCCTAATTAGACTAGGGCAAAGAAGCCCAGGCTACACATTTTGTACTTCTTGATGGGCAAGCTTAATCAACATTCGCAAAGCATGATTGACGGCTTCGGATGTTTTGAAGACTTGCGCCACATCGTCTTCTAAAAAAACAATAGTAGTGTTTTCTTGGTAGGCTTGAAAATGCTTGCCGCGCACGCCTTTTGAAAAATCATATTCAGGCAGCATTTCTTCTGATTCATCAATTATTGTGTTCATAGTGTTTTTTCTCATGTTTAGTGGCAAGTCTAGCACTAATAATGCGGATGTTATTCGCTTGGTGCTCCGTATAAGAAACGACCAGCAACTGGCCTTGTTTTGATTTGCCGATACTCAAAAAGCGGTATTCGCTTATCGAGTGTAGCGGATCATTTATGGTGATTTCTAAAGGGTCTGCAAACACCGTGCTGGCTTCAGAAAATTCAACGCCATGTTTTTTACGATTGCTTTCCGCCTTATTCTTATCCCATTCGAATTTCATAGGTTTCTAGTGTTTTTAGCGATGGGCAACAGTAAAGGAAAGCTTGACGGTTTTATGATAGTTGCCATAGGTTATGGATTTTCCTTTACCCATGCAATATCCTCTGCTTAGCTTTGCTTTTTATCCACAGGTTAGCAGCACGCATTCATTTGGTGGGCAGAACAACCTTGGCTACGCGCAACTTGCTGTCATGCACGAGCAGTCCATCGTATTTACACATAGTAAGACGTAAGCTTTTAAACTATAAACGTTTATTATACACGGGTCAGAGGTGTTAGGGCTTGTTGGGGTGCGTAGAACGGCTAGCGATTTGAGATTACAATTAGGCTTTAGGTTCAGGAGGTGTTTGATGGATGCCGTGCAAGACCGCTGTTTTATAAGCATAGAAGATTATTTGGCGGACGAGCTATTGGCCGACACCAAGCATGAATACAGCAATGGCAGGGTTTACGCTATGGCGGCGGCAACTAAAAACCACCAAAGCATCATAGTCAATGTCTTAGCGGAAATACGCCAACACTTAAAAGGCACGCCCTGCCGACCTTATGGATCAGACGTTAAAATCAAAGCCGGACAACAGTTTTTTTATCCCGATATGATGGTGGTGTGCGCAGACCCCTCCAGCAATCCTTATTACACCGAAGCACCGCTGCTAGTGGTTGAAGTGCTATCCCCGTCCACCCGCCGCACAGACCAAACCCTTAAGCGCGATGCCTACCAAGCCTTACCTAGCGTGCAAGAATATGTACTGATTGATCAGGATTTTGTCGATGTAGAAGTATGCCGACGCGCGTCTGGCTGGATGTCCAAATATTATTTCTTAGGCGATGTCGTGTGCTTGGAATCGATAGGCTTAACAATCGCAGTAGTGGAAATTTACCGATGGGTTGAAAATGAAGAAATGGAAGCGTTTAATAGCAACCCAGCACAATAGCCATCAACAAAAGCCGTAACACCCCACCCTGCCAGAGGCGTTTTGCATGAAACTAAAAACTAAAATTTTACCTTGGCACGAATTTAAAACCCTGCGCGACGAATTACTGGGCTACAACCAACAAGATGAAGATAAAGTAGACAAAACACTTTATTTAGCAACCTATCACAAACTACTAAAACTCCACGAACAAGGCTTTCCCTTATTATTACAAGAAGGCGAGGCTTTTGAATTTGATAGCCCGCCTGTTAATGCCTACTTATTGCCGCCATTAGACCAAAACCCACAAACCCCTCGTTGGCTACTGGTGTTTTTTGTCACCGAAGATGAAAAATCCTGGGTGCAATTGCTCACTTGGCAAACTGACACTAACCGCAGCATCATTCAAGCCTTAGCAAACCAACCCCGCCAAGCCATAGAGTCTTGCAACCACCGCCTAGACCAACGGCCTATCAATTTACAGTTTGTCCCAGCCCCCAACGCCAGCACCATACACCTGATTTTTACACAAGGTGAACTAACCCTAGTCGCTAGCCCCAGTAAAGGCATCATCGTGACCGCATGGAACGAACAGACCCGATCTGAACCTTGGATAGAACGTTATTCAACGGGCGCAATGGAACCCGCAGTTAAAATAAGCAGATATAGTGAAGACCATAAAAAACAGTGGCAAGACGATGTCGTCAAAGATATTGACGGACGGGAATTCGCACCAAACAACGCAAAAATGGGACGTATCCGTGGTGCGGACAGCATATTAAACAAACCTGAAAAAAACTGGGTTTATCTAGCCTCTAACCGAGGCTATGTATATCGCTTAGATAAAAATTCCCCCGATGAAAAACCGAAGCAATCAGAGACTTTGTATGATGAAGTTTTAGATGTATTAGTGCTACCTTGGCCCGATAAAGAGGCCGTGCTATTGGCAACAGTACGCAATAGCGGCGTTGTGTATTTGTTGGGCGATGACAGCGATAAAATTTCCATTTTACATTGGCAGCACACCGGCAAACATATTTGGCGCTTAGTCGGGCGGGGTGACGAACATATTTTAGCCATCGACGAACGCCAAACCCTGCTGCCCTTACGGCTGAATGCACCCGACGAGATTAAGGCTATACACAAGCTTGCCACCCAGCGATTGGTGCAACTTTACCAAGAAGAATTAAACCATTACTTGTCCAACTCGTTGGACTTTAAACATCACGAACCAACACAGTTCTGCGAACTAGGCAATTTGGCCTTAGAATATTTTTTGTTAGGTTTACCACTAACCCAGGCATGGCCATTATTTGAAAACTGGTGCAACAAACTGAACGGCTGCTATAAAACATTAAACTCTAGCCAACAACGTACGTTAATGGATTTGCATTACCAGTTAATTAATCGGGTTTTCAACTGGCTGCAATCGTGTTGTTATAAAAAAAATCCAGCCTTATCTGATGAAACAAAAGAGTTAGTTTTTACAGTATTGCTCAAATTACTGGCACTCGACAATGCCGCGCCCGATACTTTGTGGATCTTACTGTTCCGAAAACTGGATTGGCTCACGCGTTGGGCCGAAAAATTAACCTTACCAGACCGTTATTTAGCCCAGATCAAGCCCATTAAAGAACATCTTAAGTACATGCGTGCTGATTTTGCTTGTGGCTTAAACTTGATTCGCCCGCTTAACACGATCAGCAGTTATCGTTTAAACAGCCAAGTCACCCACATTGATGATGCTAACGATGGGCAATACGCTTTCATTGAATCAAACCGCGATTTGCACCTTTATCAAAGCAACACACTAGGCACTGATTGCGAAAAAAAACTTTTTATTAAACATGGAAAATACTGGCAAGGCCAAGTGCAATTTGTCCGTACCTTAGCTTCTAAGCCCAATGAAGCGAAACGCTTTTTAATCGGCACGCTACGCGGTGAACTCTGCGTATTAAGATGGGATAGAATTAGCGCTGATAACATCACCGTCGAAAAAACCAAAGATTGTCTATTTGCTGTCATCAGTAGCCTGCGCTTAGATAAATATAACGGCTATTTATTGCTAGGCGGTCGTAATTTCAAAGGTCATGCTTGTTTATATGGCTTACCTGCATCCGCAGATATGGCAGAATTAAGACTCCTATGGACTGATACCAAACCCGGCATACTTTCAGTCTTGCGCACGAATCAAGAAGAAAACCGCTTATGGGCAATCAACCGTGACAATGGCGAGCTATTAAACTGGAACATCAGCCCGCACTATCTAACAACACCACGATTTGTCAGTAACCAGCCACATTATTGGCTGAACACTGTACAAAAACTCCATGCCTTGCAATATTCCGCCACACAGGATTTATTAGTTTGTGGAGGCGATGGAGGCTTAAGCTATGCCTTAGATGCCAACACAGGCGCATTACGTTGGGTCGTTAATTGTGTGGGTAATTTGCGCCATATCGCCTATTTAGCGGGTGAAAACTCCAATTCCGATGTGTGGTTATTGTGTACGGATGAGCGTAGCAGCTTAATAGTCAATAATGACGGCTGCGTAACAGGGGTATTAGAAAATGCTGGCCCTGTCAGTGCCTTAAAAGTGCTATCTCAGCACTTGCTATTAGCGACGATGGATGGCAGGGTGTTGGTGATGGGCAACACGGATAAGGCTAGTCCAATTGAATTTAATCCACCGCCCATGAGTGGCTGGGGGGCTTATCCTGTCAGAGGTGGGGGTAATATCCGTTCAGCAACCGATTTATGTGCCGTGCTAGCATTTGAGTCTGAATATACTAACGAATCTCTAATAAAAATAATGGCTTTATGTTTATTCGCTGAGTTTTTAGAAAACAATAATGAGATAACAGACAAGGCCGAAAACACTTTCCATCAATTTTGGGGGCAACAAAACCTCCATAAAAAAATCGTGTTTTTATACCGTTTACGCAATTTATGGTTAAACCCAAAAACGCCGCCTAACCCAACTATTTGTGGGTTTAGCCTACGCTTAATAAGAACGTGTTGGGACAATTTACTACAAAACACGCCTGAGCTAAATTCGCCTACCCATGATGAAGCCAATTTGCTTTGCAAACTGGTTTCACCGTTATTAGACATATTGGACAAACTCATCCATTATCGTTACGAAACCGATACAGCAAAGCAGCTTCAATCAGCTATAACCCAGCGGATATGGAACACTGCCCACAGCGATTTAAGCCCTCATGAAATAAGAGTATTTTCGGCTATCCGCTTAAACAAAGTGTTAAGTGTCTGGCAGCAACTCCCTACCACCCACAGCGACGCACAACGTTTATTCGCTTGGTGCAACCAAGTCGCAACACTCGCCCAAATAACTGAAACCGAACCACTGCGCTTATTACTTAAACAACTCTTTCAGGCACATTTACGCGTATTGGCTATCGACAATCCTTGGCAAGCTTGGTTAAACGGTTTAGTCAGTGGCACTGAACCCAGCCCAGTCCCCAAACCTCTTACTGAACCCAGCCCAGTCCCCAAACCTCTTAATGCTTTGGCATTAGCCAATGAACAACTCATTGTGTCCAACCAAGATTGGGAACTGCTTACCGATATTTTTGGTGACAATACGAGCTGGCAAGCTTG
>JABFST010000183.1 GCA_013140465.1 Methylococcaceae bacterium | reverse complement strand
AAACCAACACCGGACTCGCGGCTTGCGTCGTGCGCGGCAGCAAATGCCCCGCCAACGCACCCAAGCCCAACCGCGCATGACGCAAACGCACACGCGGAAAGCCTAGCCAAACAGCCCCGCAAAGCCCAACGACAAAACGCCAAACACCCCCGCCAAAGCCGACGCAAAAACCACCGCACCCAACACGCCCGACCCAGAACGCCTAACTATAATTAGACATCCTATTCGACGTAAAACATTACGTCATTCATTTGTCTAAATGGTTTTTAAAATGTAAAATTACTTTCAAATCATTTACATGCCCGATTTTAGTATATCCTAAAAAAAATGCAAGACCCATCAAAAAATAACCTGCTCCAGCCCCTAAATTACTCGACCAAGTACGAGGAAAAATCCGTTTGAAGCATTACAGTATTCGCACCGAGCAAGCGTATACCGACTGGATTAGGCGCTTTACTTTGTATCATGACAAAAAGCATCCGCGTGATATGGGGGCAGCGGAAGTTGAGCAGTTTTTAACGCATTTGACGGTGCAACATGCACGGGATCAGGCCTTGTAAAATTACATCATCACACAAAAAAGGAAACTATGATTTTTCAACCCCTAAGGCGGATTCGTCGCTAAGCAATCCGCCAAACGCTCCCATGCTTGTTATCGCTAGCGGGCTTTTAGCATCGTCTTTTGCTTACAGCGCGTTGCCCAATGTAGCAACATCGCGTCAAAATGGTGGATTGCCTTGCGGCGAATCCACCCTACATTCATACGCCTTACGGGTTCTGCTTGGGAAGGGGAAAAAATTAATAATTGAGACTGTAGAGACGCGATTTATCGCGTCTTCAATAGCATCCCAATTGCTGACGGAAACGCAAATAATACAGACGCGATAAATCCAGACGCTATAAATCCAGACGCGATAAATCGCGTCTCTACAGTGCTCCTGCTAAAATCAATCGCAAAGTTCGCAAACCAACCCCCTAATCGGCCAAACGATAACCTATACCCGACTCAGTCAGCAAATAGCGGGGATGGGTGGGGTCGGTTTCTAGTTTTTGTCGGAGTTGGCCCATATATATCCGTACATAATGGGCGTGTTCGACATAATGGGGGCCCCAGACTTGTAGCAGCAATTGCCTGTGGGTTAGCACTTGGCCCGCGTGGTGGACTAGCACTGCCAGCAAGCGGTATTCAATTGGGGTCAGGTGGATGTCCTGGCCTTCTAATTGGACTTTGCGGCGCACCAAATCCACTTCTAATCCGCCTAGGCGGAACACGGTTTCTGCGCCGTCGCCACCTAGTTTTGCGGCATGGCGTAAGGCGACGCGGATGCGCGCCAATAATTCGCCCATACTAAACGGTTTGCTTAAATAATCGTCTGCGCCTTGGTCTAGGGCGGTGATTTTTTCGTGTTCTTCGCTGCGTGCCGACAACACGATCAACGGGATAGCTGACCATTCCCGCAGTTTACGGATTACCTGCAAACCATCCATATCCGGCAAACCCAAATCTAAGATGACCAAATCGGGTTTGCGCACGCCAATTTCCACCAAGCCGCGTTGTCCGGTGCTGGCCACAAACAGTTGGAAACCTTGCGCGCTTAAACTGGTGCGCAAGAATCGGCAGATTTGCGGATCATCTTCAATGATGACAATAACGGCTTTGGGATTATTCATCGCTAGGCATTTGCGGTGGGTTTTCTGTTTCTGGCAACAGGAAAAAGAACTGCGCCCCGCCGCCGGGCCGATTTTCCGCGCCAATCAAACCGCCGTGGGCGATAACGATGGCTTTGCCTATCGCCAAGCCTAAGCCCACGCCGCTTTGGGCGTGTTCTTGGTGCAAGCGGTAAAACTTGGCGAACAGTTTTTCTTCTTCACCTGCGGGTATGCCTAAGCCCCGGTCGGCAACCGTCACTTTTAGCATGTTGTCGGTGTGTTTGGCGCTAATGTCGATAGGGCTGCCCGCTGGCGTGTATTTACAGGCGTTTTCCAACAAATTCACCAGCACTTGTTCGATTAGCGCGGCATCTAAATGCACCCAGCACAAACCTTCTGGCAATTGGGTTTTTACCGTGCGGTCTGCCAAGCGTTTATGCAGCTTGTGTAAAGCACTGCCGATAATTTCGGCTAGCGGATACCATTGCCGATTGAGCGTGATAGGGCCAGCATCCAAACGCGCCATATCCAAAATATTGTTGCACAAGTCGGACATGCGCAAAGCTTCTTCGTATATGGTGAGGCTTAACTCGCGTTGGTCTGCTGCACTAAGCGGTGCATCTTGTTCGACTAGGGAGCTGGCGGCGCCGACTATGGTTGCCAACGGCGTGCGCAAATCGTGGGAAATAGCGCTTAATAAAGTGTTGCGTAAGCGTTCGGAAGTCATGCTTAGCTGCGCTTGCTGGGCTTCTTCGGCGAGCCGCACGCGTTATATGGTTTGCGCGATTTGGCTGGTGAAAGTGTCCAGCAAGCGGCGTTGTTCGGGCAAAAACACCCGCCGCAAATTGGCGGGCCGCATCGCCAACACGCCTACCCGCCCGCGAAAGCCCAGCAGTGGAAAAAACACCGCATCCGCACCCGGCAAGGTGTCGGTACCTTGCCCCGCCATTTGTCCGTGGTCAAACACCCATTGCGCCACACTCAGGTCGCAGCCTTGCAAGGATTCGGCAATTGGCGGATCTTTAGGGTAGGCCAAGCGTCCGTCGGCATCTGGCAACAACACCACATTGCTGCCGCCAAATTCATTTTGTAGCTGTTTGGCGGCTATCAGCGCGGTGTCGGTTAAGGTGCGGCTAGCCGCCAATTGTTCGCTTAAGGCGTATAACACGTTGGCACGGCGTTCGCGGTGGGATGCCACTTTGGCTTGCGAGCGCATATTGCTGGTCAAATGGCTAATTACGAACGCAACCAATAACATAATCGCAAAAGTGACTAAATATTGCGCATCTGCGACGGCAAAGGTATGTACTGGATTGACGAAAAAGAAATCGAACGTCGCCACGCTCAGCACCGATGTCATCACCGCCGCTTCACGCCCCAAGCGGGTGGCAATAAACACCACGCCGAGCAGATACACCATGACCAAGTTCGCCAACTCAAACCGCCCCGACATCAGCCATGCCACCGAGGTGCTGCCCGCAGTCATTAACGCCGCCCACAAGACATTGCGCCAATTGCGTTTGGCACTGCCCCACGGATAACTGAAGCCTAATTTTTGGGGTTTGTTGCGGTCGTTGGGGCGCGGGCTACCTAATAGATAGACGTTAATGTCGTGGGCTTCGCTGATGAGGGTGTCCACCACCGAACCTAACAACCACCGCCGCCAACCCCGACGCTGGGGCTTGCCCAACACTATTTTGCTGATGTTGCGGCTATTGGCAAAAGTCAGGATGGTTTTGCTCATGTCCGTACCCGATAAGGCGACTGTTTTGGCACCCAATTGTTCGGCATAGCGCAACACCCGCAGCACTTCATCGCGGCGTTCGGCGGGCAAGCGTTGCAGTTCTGGGGTTTCTACATAAATCACCAACCATTGCGCATGTAAGCTGGTAGCCAAACGTTTGCCCGCACGCACTAAACGTTCGGCTATCGGATTTGCGCCTATGCACACTAAAATGCGTTCGCCGACTTGCCAAATTTCTTGGATGGCGTGGTCATCGCGGTAATCCTGCATTTGCGCATCGACACGGTCAGCTGTCAGCCGTAGCGACAACTCGCGCAAGGCGATCAAATTGCCTTTGCGGAAAAAATGCCCCAATGCCTGTTCGGCCTGTTGGGGCATATAGATTTTGCCTTCTTTAAGGCGCGTCAACAATTCATCCGGCGGCAAATCCACCAGTTCAACTTCATTGGCTAGCTCAAACACGGTATCAGGCACGGTTTCCCTGACGTGTATGCCCGTCACTTGGCTGACATCATCGTTCAGGCTAGCCAAGTGCTGCACGTTGAGCGTGCTATAAACATCAATACCTGCATTCAGCAATTCTTCAATATCTTGCCAGCGTTTGGGATGCCGACAACCGGGCGCGTTACTGTGCGCCAATTCATCGACCAAAACCAAGCGCGGGCGGCGTTTGAGCGTGCCATCCAAATCAAATTCGCGTTGCACGGTATGCCGATGCTGCACCAGCTTGGGCGGCAACACTTCCAAGCCTTGCAGTACGGCGATGGTTTCTTGGCGGGCATGGGTTTCTACCAAACCCACGACCACATCAACACCTTCGGCCAGTTTGGCTTTTGCCGCCAACAACATCGCGTAGGTTTTGCCCACGCCAGCCGCCGCACCAAAAAATATTTTTAGCTGGCCTTTGTTACGCTGGTTTTCTGCGCGTGCCACGCGCGCCAACAAGGCATCAGGATCGGGTCGGGTACTGTTCATAGGCGTTACTGCGTGGCCTTGAGGCTGGCTAAGGCCAGATTGAGTTTAAGGACATTCACGCGCGGCTCGCCTAGCACGCCCCATTGCCTAGCTTCGGTAAACTGCGCGACCAGTGTTTGTAGTTGCGATAGGGGTATATGCCGCGTCGTGGCAATGCGTTGGATTTGGTAAACCGCAGCGGCGGGGCTGATATGTGGGTCTAATCCACTGCCTGTTGCTGTCACCAAATCCACGGGGATGGCTAAGGTGTTGCTGGAGTCAGCCGCGTGCAAAGCATCGATGCGCACTTTGCTGGCGGCAAACCGCGCCGGATTGTGCGGGCCTAAGTTAGAACCACTGGACGCGGCGGCATTATAAGGCGTAGGGCTAGTGCTGCTGAGCCGTCCCCAGAAATACTCAGGACGGCTAAATTGTTGCCCTAGTAGTTCAGACCCGCGCACTTGCCCGTTTTCCACCAACAAACTGCCGTTGGCTTGATGAGGAAAAAACGTTTGCGCCAAGCAAGTCACCACGACAGGATACACACCGCCTGTTAGCACGGTAAAACTCAATAACATCAGTAATGCAGGTTTTATGGTCTTTAACATCAGCTACTCCAGGCAGTTAAAACGCTAACCACACCAAACCCATATCGATGAGTTTGATGCCTATAAACGGGACGATTAAGCCACCACCGCCATAAATCAACAAATTATTGCGCAACAACACCGCCGCGCTTTGCGCATGGTAAGCCACGCCTTTTAAGGCTAAAGGTATCAACGCGACAATAATCAGGGCGTTGAAGATTACCGCTGCTAAGATTGCATGATCCGGGCTGCTCAAGGCCATAATGTCCAGCACCTTCAATGCCGGATAAGTGCTGGCAAACGCGGCGGGGACGATCGCAAAATATTTGGCGACATCGTTGGCTAAACTAAACGTAGTCAAGGCGCCGCGTGTCATCAACATTTGCTTGCCTGTTTCCACGATTTCAATCAGCTTGGTGGGGTTGGAATCCAAGTCCACCATATTGCCCGCTTCTTTCGCGGCTTGCGTGCCTGAATTCATCGCCACTGCGACATCGGCTTGCGCCAAGGCGGGGGCATCGTTAGTGCCGTCTCCGGTCATTGCCACTAAACGGCCTTCGGCTTGTTGCGCACGAATGAGCTTAAGTTTGGCTTCGGGGGTGGCTTCGGCCAAAAAGTCATCTACGCCCGCTTCGGCGGCAATGGCGGCGGCGGTCAGGCGGTTGTCGCCGGTAATCATAATGGTCTTAATGCCCATGCGCCGCAATTCTACAAAGCGTTCTTTAATGCCGCCTTTTACGGTGTCTTTTAATTCAATCACCCCCAACACCGTGCCGCCTTCCGCGACCAATAACGGTGTGCTGCCACGGCGTGCCACCTGATCGGCAATCTGCACCGCTTCGTCAGGAAAATGCGCATGTTGATCCAGCACATAACGGCGGATCGCATCGACCGCGCCTTTACGGATTTGGCGCGGGCCTATATCAACGCCACTCATGCGGGTTTGCGCACTAAACGGAATAAACGTCGCCCCCAAGTCATGGATATTGCATTCACGGATGGCGAACTTTTGCTTAGCCAAGATAATAATGCTGCGGCCTTCGGGGGTTTCATCCGCCAGCGTGGCGAGTTGTGCGGCTTCTGCCAACGCGAGTTCGCTGCAATCGCCTACAGGCAAAAAGGCGCTGGCTTGGCGGTTGCCTAAGGTGATGGTTCCGGTTTTATCCAGCAACAACACATCGACATCGCCCGCCGCCTCAATCGCACGTCCTGAGGTGGCGATCACATTCTTTTGCATCATTCGGCCTATGCCCGCCACACCGACTGCCGACAACAAACCGCCGATAGTCGTGGGTATCAGGCACACCAATAAGGCCACTAAGACCGTCAGCGAAATAGGCGTACCTGCGTTTGCGGTCGCCACGCTGTACAGCGAAAACGGCAGCAAGGCGACGGTAGATAGCAAGAAAATCAGCGTTAAGGCCACCAATAACAATGTTAAGGCGATTTCATTCGGGGTTTTTTGGCGGGCGGCGTTTTCGACCATCGCAATCATGCGGTCTAAAAAGGCTTCGCCGGGATTGGCGGTGATACGGATAATCAACCAGTCGGACAACACTTTAGTGCCGCCCGTGACTGATGAAAAATCGCCACCGGATTCGCGGATGACGGGTGCGCTCTCGCCCGTAATCGCACTTTCATCAACGCTGGCAGCCCCTACCACCACTTCGCCATCGGCCGGGATAAACGCGTTGGCTTCCACCAACACCAGGTCATCGCGCCGTAACAAGGTGCTGGCAACGCTTTCAGTCGCTGCGCCGTAACGGGGTTCAGCCAACTTTAAGGCCATGATGTCGCGTTTGGCGCTGCGCAAGGCGGCGGCTTGGGCTTTGCTGCGGCCTTCGGCGATGCTTTCGGCAAAATTGGCAAAAAGCACCGTAAACCACAGCCAAAATGTTACCGCCAGCATAAACCGCACGGGGGCTTGCGGGGTGGTCAGCAGTGTCCAAACGCACAAGCCCGTCATAAACAGACTGCCGACATACGCCACAAACATCACCGGATTTTTCCATTGTTGTTGCGGGCTGAGCTTGCGCACACTGGCGAGCAAAGCACCTTGCATAATCGCCTTATTAAACAAGGCATGGGGATTACGGTGTGTGTTCATAATGAAACTCCTTGCGCCATCAGCTGTTCGGCAATCGGCCCTAACACCCAGCTAGGGACAAAGGTTAACGCCCCCACCAACACGATAGTGCCGATTAACAGCATCACAAACAACGGCGTATGGGTGGGTAAAGTTCCGACCGAACTGGGTACGGATTTTTTGGCGGCTAACGCCCCCGCCAATGCCAACACGGGGATGATAATGCCAAACCGACCCGCTAACATGACCACGGCTAGGCTGAGGTTATAAAATAGCGAGTTCGCACTCAGCCCACCAAAAGCACTGCCGTTATTACCCGCCGCCGAGGTGTAGGCGTACAAGATTTCGCTAAAGCCATGCGCACCCGGATTGCCGACCGCCGACCTGCCTGTTTCTACAGACACGGCAATCGCCGTGCCGCCTAAAATTAGCGCGGCAGGGATTAGGATCACCAGCGCAGCCATTTGGATTTCAAACGCGGTAATTTTTTTGCCCAAATATTCGGGGGTGCGGCCTATCATTAAG
>JABFST010000068.1 GCA_013140465.1 Methylococcaceae bacterium | reverse complement strand
TACGCTCCATAAGCACATCCAGCGACTTGGCTTGTGTATGACAACCTTTCAGGGCAGGAACGGAAGCTACAAAATATCCCTCGGAATCTTTCTCAATAACTACATCGAATTGCTTCATGATACTAATCTAAACCTCATACTGTGGTTAGTGGTGTCCAATGATAAAACGGCAGCGGTAAAACTACAAATCAATACCTCAGTCAGTGACCGAATGGGCATTGCCATTTAGATTATCCAAAGCTATTACTACAAGACAGGGTCATACAAGACGGGTAGAGTAGAGAGCAGGCTCTCGCCTGCCCTCCCTCATCAAACCGTGCATGCGCTATTAACACACACGGCTTGCCGATGTTCTTCACATCAAGGCATGCGCTGTTTTCCAGCCAGCCTTTGTCGGAACCTTGTATAGCCCATATTTCGCATAAAGCTTCTGGCTCGGGAATCGACCGAGGCCGATCCCACGATCTTTGACCTTGTGCCGCGTCATCAGTTGTTTGCGCAGACATTCTTCTGTACTGCGAACAGTCTGCTCTTGCAATAACATCTGCTGTAAGTTATTGATTCTTGCTTGCCGAGAGTCGTATTTTTTACCTTTTTTCGGACTACTTTCTCAGTCTCTTAAGCTCTGCTTGCAGTAGCGGTGGGGTTAGGCATCAGCCGTAAGTCGATATACACAGGCTCCGATGTGTCGGGTTACGTTATTTCGCTACGTTCAATAAGCTAACCCGACCGCAGTTCACCCCGTGAGCTGCAATCGGCTGCTGAAATCGACAGGAAAATCTTTGCGGCTGAGGATCGCCAAATTAATCGTTTTACCGAACACTTTCAGCACCGCTATAATGTGTACACCTAAGTACACAACGAGGCTGTTATGGAAACTAAAGTAGGCGTGAAAGAGTTCCGGGCACATTTGCCCGCGTATCTGGACTCTGTGTCGCCAATCGCTATCACCCGTCACGGGGAAACCATTGGCTATTACATTCCGGCACACCCGGGTCGTAACCAAGCCGAACTTGATGCTCTCAAACAAGCGGCAGCGCAATTGGAGGCCATGATGTCTGCGCTGGGGGTATCGGAAGATGACATCGTGGCTGAGTTTAAAACGCGCCGCACGACTGATAAGCGATGAGTTACCAAGCATGGGTGCTTGATGCCAACATTCTTGTCCGTGCCGTATTGGGCCAACGGGTCTTTAAATTGCTAAACCAGTACCACGGCACGACGGCATTCTTTGCACCTGACGAGGCTTTTAAAGATGCCGAAAAATACCTTCCGCAAATCTTTGGGGCAAGGGGCATAGACTGGGCAATCGGTGCTGCGGTACTGGAGCGATTGCCAACGTTGGTGCAGTGCAGCGTATCGAATATGATGTCTATTGTGAATTCGAGGACAACGCGAAAAAACGCATCCGCGATATTCGTGACTGGCCGGTGTTGGCAACAGCACTGGCTTTAGATTGTCCTGTTTGGACGGAGGATCAGGATTTCTTCGGTAGCGGCGTGGCGACATGGACGACTAATACCGTGCCAATGTATTTGATCGGCGTTGAATAATGGTTGCCATTCCCATAGAAAAGACGATTAGCCGTTTATTTACGTTGTCTGACGAACCTTGCGAGGATAAGGATAGAAACGATTTTTTTAACTATGCCCACTTTTTATTTGAGCTAAAACCCTTACTTACCTAACGCAACCGACCCACGCCAAGGCGCAACCTTAAGCAACAACACCATACCCGGTACAGCCAGCGCAAAACACAGCAAGAAAAACATCATCCAGCCCATGCTGTCCACCAAATAGCCTGTGGCGGCATTGGCGAAAGTGCGTGGTACGGCGGCGAGGCTGGTGAATAAGGCGAATTGGGTGGCAGTGTATAAAGGATGGGTGGTGTGGGCGATAAACGCAACAAAAGCGGCGGTGCCTAAGCCCACGCCTAGGGCTTCTACGCCTATCACCAAGGCCAGCCACGGCAAGCTGTGGCCAACGACTGCCAACCAAGCAAAACCTAAAATCGCCAGCATTTGCACTAAGCCAAACAACCACAAGGCGCGGTTGATGCCCAACTTCACCATCCAAATCCCGCCTAATAAGCCCCCGGCGACGCTAGGCCATAAGCCCGCATTTTTGGCGATTAAGCCAATTTCGGTTTTGCTAAAGCCCATGTCCAAATAAAACGGCGTTGCTAACGCCGTCGCCATGCTATCGCCCAATTTATAAAAAAAGATGAAGGCTAAGATTAGCAAGGCGGACTGTAAGCCGTTGCGCTGCATAAACTCTTGGAATGGCTCGACGACTGCCGCCCTCAGGGTTTTCGGCGCGGCTTGTTTCAAGATCGGTTCTTTAACCCATAAGGTCATGATTAATCCGGGCAGCATAAACAAGGCGGTGATGGTAAACACACTTTGCCACGGCATCCGGTCGGCGAGGATTAAGGATAAGGAACCGGGTACGAGTCCGGCGATTTTGTAAGCATTGACGTGGATGGCGTTGCCTAAGCCCAATTCGGCATCGAGCAACAGTTCGCGGCGGTACGCATCTAACACGATGTCTTGTGAGGCGCTAAAAAAAGCCACGACCATTGCCAGATAGGCTATCGTCCATAAGTCCACCACCGGATTGAGCAGCCCAAATACGGGAATGGTCAGCAACAAAGCCAATTGCGAGATCAATAACCAACCACGCCGCCGTCCTAATGGCGGGGTATAACGGTCAAACAACGGCGACCATAAAAACTTCCAGGTAAACGGCAATTGGATCAGGGCAAACAAGCCGATGGCTTTTAAATCGACCCCGCCCGAGCGTAGCCACGCGGGCAATAATGAGATGAGTATGTACAGCGGCAAGCCGGAACTAAAGCCCGTGAAAATACAAATCAAGCTATGCTTGCTAAACAGCACTTGCCTGATGGTAGGAGTAGTCACTAGCGACCTCTTAGTGTGGTGAAACGCAGGATGGGTACAGCAGTGCCGCTAGGGCTGAGGAAGGTGTATAGGCGGTTTGGAAAACGCACCGCACATTGTGCGGTGCGTGACCGTGCTTAGCCGTTAATCAGGTAATGCACAAAGATACTGGCAGCGTAACCTGCGGCAATCGCAGGAGTCCACTTCAAATGGCTGAAGAAAGTGTATTTGTGGTCAGATTGTCCCATCAGGGCAACACCCGCCGCTGAACCGACCGACAATAATGAACCGCCCACACCCGCTGTCAAGGTAACTAACAACCATTGGTACAAGCCCATGTCCAAGTTCATGTTCAATACTGCAAACATCACGGGAATGTTGTCAACAATCGCAGAAATCACACCGACCAAGATGTTGGCTGTGGTTGCGCCTAAACCGTCGTACATCGCACCTGACAATAATTCCAAATAACCGATGTAGCCTAAACCGCCCACGGCAAATACCACACCAAAGAAGAACAACAAGGTGTCCCATTCGGCATGACGGACTTTGTTAAAAATATCAAAGCCCTCTTCGCCTTCAACACGATAGGTTTTTTTAATAAAAAATCCGTACAGCATCAACACCGACAAACCGACCATCATGCCCATAAACGGTGGCAAATGCAGACCTTGTTTAAAGCTGACCGCAGTGACAATCGTCAACAAGAACAAACCGCAGATTTGCAAAGCACCTGGTTTTAATTGCACAGCGACTTCGTCAGTGGCAACAGGCTGTTCGTCGGGGACAGCGAAATACATCACTGCCGCTGGCACGCCGTAGTTGACCAAAGAAGGAACGAACAATTTGAAGAAATCAAAGAATTCGGCATAACCTGCTTGCCAGACCATTAACGTGGTGATGTCGCCAAAGGGGCAAAACGCGCCACCCGCATTTGCGGCAACTACCAAGTTGACAAAACCAATGCTGATGAATTTTTCGTTGCCTTTGCCTACCGCCAACACCACCGCGCCAACCAATAAAGCGGCGGTCAGGTTATCGGCTACTGCGGACAAGAAGAACGTGATGACACCCGTAATCAAAAACAGTTTACGGTAGCCAAATTGGCGTCTGACCAGCCAAGAACGCAGGGCTTCAAAGACGTTACGTTCTGACATCGAGTTGATGTAGGTCATCGCAACCAATAAGAACAGCATCAGTTCTGCGTATTCTTTTAAGTTGTATTCAAACGCTTCGTGCAAGGCTTCAACAGACACGCCTTTTTGCGAGGCCAAAATAGCCGCGTGCGCCCAAATGATGCCCGCCGCCAAAATGACAGGCTTGGATTTACGCATGTGCGTAAATTCTTCTGCCATTACAAAGCCATAGGCAATGACAAAAATCAGTACCGTGTAAATGCCCCGTTCTGTACCTGTCATGCCTAGGCTTTCAAAACCACCCGCCATAGCCATCTGCGGCACGAGCAAAATGCCTAGCAAAATTAATAGATATCGCACAAAAAAATCCCCCTAAATTGATTATAGTTATAGAACACAGCCAAAATTAACCATCAATGTTATCATCAACTATTAACATTGTCATTTTATGACTCACAGTATATGATGCCTATTCACCCTTATCCGCCCAAAACAGGCATAAAAACGCTCATTTATGTACCAGTATAACGACATTGACCAGACCCTCGTTGACGAACGGGTGGCCCAGTTTAGAAAACAAACCCAACAATATTTAAACGGCGAACTCAGCGAAGACCAATTTCGCGCCTTACGCCTCAGAAACGGCCTGTACATCCAAATCCATGCGCCGATGTTGCGAGTGGCCGGCCCTTATGGCTTGCTGAACGCCACCCAATTGCGCAAGTTGGCGCATATTGCCCGCGAGTATGACCACGGCTATTGCCATTTCACGACACGGCAAAACATCCAATACAACTGGCCTAAATTAGAGCAAGTCCCCGACATCCTCGCCGAACTGGCGACTGTGCAAATGCACGCGATCCAAACCAGCGGCAACTGCATGAGGAACACCACCACCGACCATTTGGCCGGTGTGGCTGTTGATGAGCTTGAAGATCCCCGTCCGTATTGCGAAATTATCCGCCAATGGACCAGCTTGCACCCTGAGTTTGACTACTTGCCGCGCAAATTTAAAATTGCCGTCAGTGGCGCACAACTCGACCGTGCTGCCACCCAGTTCCACGACATCGGCTTGCATTTGGTTAAAAACCAAGATGGCGTGACGGGCTTTAAAGTCCTGGTCGGTGGCGGTTTAGGCCGCACCCCCGTGATTGGTCAAGTCATCAAACCCTATCTGGAAACCGAACACTTATTGTCTTACCTCGAAGCCATCCTGCGCATTTACAACTTGTTTGGTCGTCGTGACAACAAATACAAAGCGCGGATTAAAATTCTAGTGCGCGAAACCGGCTTGGCTACCTTTGCGCAAATGGTCGAAGACGAATGGCAGTTGCTTAAAGACAGCAACGAACTCAACCCCGCCCGCGTCGCCGCGATTAAAGCCCAATTCGCACCGCCCGCGTATGACCCGGATGCCGCCCAAGACGACAGCTTTGCCGAACAACTACAAGCCGACGCTGCGTTTGCGCGTTGGGTGAAATATAACACCACCGACCACAAAGTGTCTGGCTACCGTGCCGCGTTTATATCCTTAAAAGCCCCCGATTCACCGCCGGGTGACATCACCGACGCGCAATTGGACGCGGTGGCAGAGCTGACCGACACCTACAGTTTTGGCGAAATCCGCGCCACCCATCGGCAAAACCTGATTTTGGCGGATGTCAAACAAGGCGATTTATACGCATTGTGGCAACACCTTGATGCCTTAAAACTGGCGACGCCCAATATCGGCACCGCCACTGACATGATTTGCTGCCCGGGCTTGGATTTTTGCTCTTTAGCCAATGCGGGTTCTATCGGCATCGCCAAAGAAATCAACGAAGCCTTGGATGACATGGATTATCTGCACGATGTCGGCGAATTAAAAATCAATATGTCCGGCTGTATGAACGGCTGTGCGCACCAAAGTGTCGGGCATATCGGCATTTTGGGGGTCGATAAAAAAGGCACCGAATGGTATCAGATCACTTTAGGCGGCTCTTCTGAAAACACCGCCGCCATTGGCGAACGCTTGGGCCCGGCTGTGGCAAAAGACCAAGTCACCAAAGCTATCACCACTATTTTGGACGTTTATGTGAACCAACGCCAAGAAGAGGAAACCTTCTTGGCAATGGTCAACCGCGTCGGCATCACCCCTTTCAAAGAGCACGTTTATGCAAATCATTAAAGACCAACAGCTAACAGACAACACTTGGCAAAGCCTTAGCGATGATGACCAACTCAGCGCGGGCGACATCAGCGTGTCTTTAACGCGCTGGCAACACGATAAAGCCCAATTGTTGGCGCACGACGGCAAACTGGGCATCCGTATCCACCCTAGCGATGATGTCGCGGGCATCGCCGACGATTTACCCAAGCTGCAATTGATAGAACTGGATTTTCCTGATTTTGCCGACGGACGTTTGTTTTCACAAGCGTGGCTTTTGCGTGGACGTTACCACTACCAAGGCGAACTCCGCGCCACGGGCAAATTTATGAGCGGACAAGTGTTTTATTTGTCGCGGGTAGGCGTGAATGCGTTTGCCCCCGAAAAAGCCGAAGACTTACCGATTGTGTTGGCTAATTTGCAAGAATTTACCGTCAATTACCAAAACTCGATTAACTGATTCTGTGCTTTGTGTCGGGTTGCGCTGCGCAAAGTGCCGCTGGAACGTTGAGTTAGGTGGCAAATTCAAACCGTAGCCCGCTTAGCTTTGCGTTAGGCATTTAGAGGCATCTATGAAAACATCAATCACATTTATGGTTTTGCTATTATTGTTTGCTAGTTCTGGATATTGTGCTGAAAAAAACACGGAAGTTAGCAAATATTCAAATGGTTGGTATAGCTCTAAGATATCTGATGATTTAGGAGGTGATTACTTTGTAGACACTAAAACACAATTATGTTTTATAGGTTGGTTAGGTTATACCATTATTCCATGTTCCAGCTTGAAAAAGCGCCCTGAATGGAAAGATATTATCACTTGGGAATAACTACTTAACTGACAAAATTAAGATATAAAATACAGTCATATAATTTTATGAAGTTTACTTGGGATACTGCAAAGGCAATCACCAATCGTCAGAAACACGGGGTTGATTTCGATGAAGCAACTACCGTATTTGGCGATCCTTTAGCAGGTACTTTCCCTGATTTCGACCATTCCATTGGTGAGTTGCGTTTAATTACTGTTGGTGTTTCGTGCAACGTCCGCTTGTTAGTTGTTGCACATACAGAAAATGCAACGGAAATTCGCATTATCAGCGCCAGACCAGCCACATCACACGAGAAAAAATCCTATGAATCCTGAAGAAACTCAAGACGAACTACGACCAGAATATGATTTTGATTTCTCTAAAGCAGTGCGTGGAAAGTATTACCAGCAATACCTTGAGAGTTCTAATATCGTTGTTCTTGAACCAGACGTAGCTGCTGCTTTTCACAATTCAGAGGCAGTAAACCAAGCGTTGCGGGCGATGCTTCAATTTGCTGAACAAACATCATGCTTAACGCATCGCTCCAGCGGAGCTT